>CAKTQP010000019.1 GCA_934597165.1 uncultured Oscillospiraceae bacterium | reverse complement strand
AATCAGAATCGAATATCGTAGCGACCAGCTCCGCAGTGCGGAGAGCGTAGAAAACGCCAGCGTCCAGTAACTTCACCAGCAGGTGAGGAGACTGGGCGCTTTTTGTTTTGCCTGGAGGTGATAGCCCAGGAGGGCGAAAGAGCACGGATGGGCTGGCGCATGGAGGTGACGTCCATGGCGAAGGAATGGGCAAGAAAGTTTTATCGCAGCGTGGCGTGGCGGACGCTGCGGGCGGAGGTGCTGCATCGGGACCTGTACAGCTGCGAGGAGTGCGGGGGCAGGGCGACCGAGGTGCATCACGCCATCCCGCTGACGCCGGAGAACATCGACGACCCAACGGTGACGCTGAACCCGGCGCTGCTGCACAGTCTGTGTCACGACTGCCACGCGGCCATTACGCTGGGGCGGGCGGACTGTGCGGACGGGTTTTTCTTCGACGCCGACGGTCAGCTGACCCCCCGGGAGGGGTAGCCACCTGGGGGGTGGGCAAGAGGACCGAGAAGCGCTCTCAAGTTAACACGCAAGACCACGCCATAAGGGGGGTAAGACGCTATGACAAGCACGAAAACGGGCAAGTACGGGGCCTATCAGGAGATCTTCAACAAAGTTGACCCCAGCAGACAGGCGGTGGCGGAGAAATACATTGCCGAGCTGAAATTCATGGAATCGCAGCTGAAAAAACTCAAGCAAACCATCCGAAAAGAGGGGGCTGTGGACGAATTTCAGCAGGGAAAACAGTCCATGCTGCGGGAAAGTCCGGCCATGAAAGCCTACTGCTCCCTGGTCCAGCGCTACGGCGACATGGGCAAAAAGCTGGCGGACTTGCTGCCGGACAAGAAGGACATGGCACGCTCCGCCGCCGGGGAAAAGCTGGCCAGCTTCCTGGAAAAGGGCAAGTGACATGGCTGTGAACTACGTCCGCCAGTACGTGCGTGCCATCCGGGCGGGGACGGTGACGGTGTCCGAGCCGGTGCGGCAGGTGTATGAGCGCCTGGACGCGGAGGCGGCGGACAAATCCTGTCCCTACCGGTTCAGCGCCAAGCTGGGCGACCACGCCATCCGGTTTATCGAGACCTTCTGCCGCCACTACGAGGGAGAGCACGCCGGACAGTTAGTCAAGCTGGAACTGTGGGAGAAGGCGTTCATCCAGACCCTCTTCGGGTGGGTGGACAAGAAGACCAGGCTCCGCCGGTTCCGGGAGTTTTTCCTGCTGGTGGCGCGGAAGAACGGGAAGAGCTTCCTCTCTGCCTGCATCATGGTCTATATGCTGGTGGCGGACGGGGAGGCGGGTGCTCAGTGCGTGAGCATCGCGACGAAATATGACCAGGCGGCCATCGTCTACAAGACTGCCCGGAAGATCATCGAGCAGGACGCGGACTTGTCCGCCCTAGTGGTGCCCATCATCGGCGGGATGGAGTTCAAGCTGACCAACAGCACCATGAAGGCGCTGGCGTCCAAGTCTAAGACCCTGGACGGGCTGAACCTGCACTACTGCTCCTGCGATGAGCTTCACGCCCAGGAGGATCGCAACCTGTACGACGTGACCAAACAGGGCATGAAGGCACGCAAGCAGCCCATCTTTGGCACCATCACCACCGCCGGGTTCGCCCGGGAGGGTATCTACGATGATATGTTCGAGTACGCCCTCTCGGTGGCCAAAGGGACGGTGGCGGATGCCCATCTGCTGCCGGTGCTGTACACCCTGGATGACCGGGCGGAGTGGACGGACCCGGGCGCCTGGCAGAAGGCCAACCCCGGTCTGGGCACCATCAAGAGCCGCCAGCAGCTGGCGGACGATGTGGAGCGTGCCAAGCATGACCCGTCCTGTCTGCCGTCTTTGCTGGTGAAGGATTTCAATATCCAAGAAAATTCCGCTGCCAGCTGGCTGCCCTGGGCGGTGCTGAAGAATGAGACGGTGGCGGAGGCGGACTATCTGAACCACACCTACGCCATCGGCGGCTGTGACCTGTCCGCCACCACCGACCTGACCTGTGCCACGCTGCTCATCCGGCGACCGGAGGACCCGCAGTTCTACGTGTTGCAGCAGTATTTTCTGCCCGCGGCGCGGGTGGAACAGGTGGAGCATCAGGGGCGCAAGGAGGCGCCCTACCGGCTGTGGGCGCAGCAGGGGTGGCTGACGTTGTGCGACGGGGCCACGGTGGACTACAACGACGTGACCGAGTGGTTTGTGTCCATGGTACAGGAGCGTGACATCCGACCGCTGTGGGTGTGCTATGACGCCGCCCTGTCCGGGTACTGGGTGCCCCAGATGACCGACATGGGCTTTGAGATGGAGCGCATCCGGCAGGGGCCGGTGACCTGGACGTACCCCATGAAGCGGATGAAGGGGCTGTTTGAAGACCACCGTATCGTGTATCAGAACAACCCCATTTTGCGCTGGTGCCTGTCCAACACGGCGGCCAAGTCCAGCAACCAGCGGGGTATCGACTCCATCCAGCCGGAGAAGATCACCGCCAACCGGCGCATTGACGGCACGGTGTCCCTGCTCAACGCCATGACCGGTTACTACAACCATGAAGATGAATTTTTAGCGTATTTGAGGTGATGAGATGGGAGTATTCAGCGCCCTGTTCGGGCGCTTCCGACCCAAGATGAAGCTCTATTTCGGCCTGGGCGGCAGCTCGCCGGGCTGGAACCGGGATGTGTACGAGCAGGAGACGGTGCGGGCCATCATCGACTGTATCGCCAGCCATGCGGCCAAGGCAGAGGCACTGCACGTGGTCATGGATCGCAATGGCCGGGTGCAGAAGATCAAGCGGGACAGCCCCTATGCCAAGCTGCTCAATCAGCGACCCAACAGCCTGATGAGCGGCTACGACCTGAAGTACAAGCTGGTGGCCCAGCTGGAGGACAAGACCACGGCGCTGGCCTACATCAAATGGGAGGATACCACGCCGGTGGCCATCATCCCCATCTCCTATCAGCAGTTCACCTTTGGGGAGATCGCAGGCGGTGGGTATGCGGTGCTGTTCACCGATGACACCGACGGGCGGGAATATACCCTGAACGTGGAGGATGTGGTCATCCTGCGCAAGTTCTATAACCGCCGCACCCTGGCTGGGGATGGCAATCAGCCCATTTACAACACGCTGGCCATGGTTCGAGCCAGTGACGAGGGGCTGACGGAGGCGCTGACGGTGGCCAACAAGGTGCGTGGGCTGTTGCGGCAAAAGAAGGCCATGCTGGCCAAGGATGACGTGCAGAAGAGCACGGATGACTTTGTGGAGCGCTTCGCCCGGGCGGCCAAGGAGGGCGGTATCGTGGGAGTGGACTCCATGGAGGATTTTACGCCCCTGAACGTGACGCCCTGGTCGGCCAACGCGGCGCAGATGAGAGAAATCCGAGCAAATCTGTTCTATTTTTGGCGGATGAATGAATCCATCCTGACCTCCAACTACAACAGTCAGCAGTTTCAGGCGTTCTACGAAAGTGTGCTGGAGCCCATCCTGACGCAGATGTCTCAGGCGTTCACCAACGCCTGTTTCACCAAGCGGGAGCAGGAGTTGGGCAATCGTATCTTGTTCAACGCATCTGCTTTGATTTACGCCTCCACGGCGGAGAAGGTGCAGCTGGTCAACGCCACGCGAGAGATCGGGCTGATGACCACCAACGAGCAGCGGGAGCTGTTCGGGCTGCCGCCGGTGGAGGATGGCGATGAGCGGGTGCTGTCGCTGAACTACATCAAGAACAGTGATATGTCCCAGTATCAGACGGGGCAGGAACCGACGGAGGGAGGTGAGGAGGATGCAGACTGACAGAATGACCCGGATGGAGCGGCTGTTCCAGGTGAACACCCGAGCGGTGGATGTCCCCGGCCAGGAGGCCGAGGAGCAGGAGCTGTACGTGGAGGGTTACGCTGTGCGCTTTGACAGCCCCACCGTGCTCTTTGAGTACGGCGGGACGGAGTACAAGGAGCAGATCGACCGGCACGCCTTTGATGGGGCGCTGATGGAGGACGTCATCTTCAACTACAACCATGGCGGCAAGGTGCTGGCACGGACCCGCAACGACACGCTGTGGCTGACCGTGGACGACACGGGGGTGTTTGTCCGTGCCCGGCTGGACGGGACGGAGGAAGGGCGCAAGCTCTATGCGGAGATCGCAGGGGGATACATCGACCGGATGTCCTTCGCCTTCACCGTCCGGGAGGAAGGCTATGACGAAGAGAATCACCTGTGGACCATCTACAAGGTCAAACGGCTCTACGACGTCAGCGCCGTGGACATCCCGGCCTATGATGACACCAGCATCGCGGCACGGCGTGCCGCTGTGGAGGACAGCCAGCGGGCGCGTCAGGCGGCGCTGGCGCTGGACAAGCGCAAACTCAAGCTGAAATGCAAGCTGTAACCGAAAGGAGCAATATCATGTATCAGAAACGAATGGCAGAAATCGAAGCGCGGAAGGCGGAGATCGCTAAGGAGATCGCAGAGGCGGATGAGGCGCGCACTCAGGCGCTGGACGCCGAGGTGGACGGCCTGAATCAGGAGCTGACCATGCTGCGGGCGAAGCTGGCGGTGGCAAACAAGGTGACGCCGCTGCCGGACGGCGGCAAGCCGGTGGACGCAGACCTGGAAGCCCGTGCGGCGGAGATGAAGAGCAACGGCAAGATCACTCTGACTGCCCAGGAGGTGCGCCGTGGCCTGGTGGCACCCATCCAGCGCGCCACCACCATCGCCACTGACTCCCTGGCCAAGCCTACCGGCGTGGGTCAGAACGTGGAAGGCACTTTCAACGTCGTGTCCTCCATCGTGGATGAAGTGCGGGTCATGGACTGTGAGGGCTGCGGGGAGTGGTCGGAGCCTTATGTGAGTGCCAATGCTGCCGCTGGTTCTCGCACCGATGGCACTGCTGCCACTGGCAGCGACCCCACCTTCCGGGTGGCGTCCATCAAGCCCAATCTGGTCAACGTGACCAGCTATGTGAGCAAGAACATCGAAAAGCTGACCCCGGTGAACTACGTGGCCAAGGTGCAGGAGATCGCTCTGGTGGCCCTCCGCGCCAAGGTGGGTGCCCTCATCGTCAACGGCGACGGCAGCAACTTCTACGGCATCAAGACCGCCCAGAACACGAAGTCCGAGGCCATCTACGACACCCTGACCATGGCGCTGGACAGCTCCAAGAAGGGGGTCATTGACGAGAAGACCCTGCGGAAGATCGTCCTGTCCTACGGCGGCGATGAGAACGTGGGCGCTTCCGCCCGACTGTATCTGAACAAGAGCGACCTGATCGCCTTCGGCGACGTCCGGGGCAGCGACAAGAAGCCGGTCTATGAGATCACCCCGGATGCGGGTAACCCCAACACCGGTATCATCAAGGACGGCGGCCTGGCGGTGCCCTACACCATCAACAGCAACCTGACCGCCCTGGCCGGTACTGCGCAGAGCAGCGCTGCTGTCACCAACACCATGGTCTACGGCGACCCCATGAACTACGAGCTGGGTCTGTTTGGTGATTATGTCATCGAGGTCTCCAAGGACTACAAGTTCGCCGAAGGCTTGCTGACCGTCATGGGCGAGGTGCTGGCAGGCGGCAACCTCATCAAGCACAACGGCTTCCTGGTCTGCCAGATCGCCAAGGGCACTGCCTGATGTCGGTGGGCAGCGATTACCTGGCCAAGCTCCGCCGCGCCGTGCGGCGGAGCCAGAGCGATGAGGTGGACGCAGAATTATGCGACCTGATCGAGGAGTGCCGCAGGGATTTGACCTCGTTGGGGGTGCAGGCGGCCTGTGTGGAGGATGAATCCGACCCGCTGGTGCTGGGGGCGGTGCGGTGCTTCGTCCGGTGGAAGTTCGGGCTGAGCAACGAGGATGCGGCGGCCAATCGGGAGGACTATATGCAGCTCCGCGATGAGATTCGGAAGAAGGAATCCTATGTTCTTTAGTGACCGGATTACCCTCATCACCGAAACACTGGGCTGGGACGACATCGGCAACACGGTGCCTGCCCCGCCGGTGGAGCGGGAGGTGTGGGCGGATGTGCGCTCTGTCTCCCGCGCCGAGTTCGCCGCCGCCGGGGCGGCTGGCCTAAAACCCTCCCTGATGGCGGTGGTACACGCCTGCGACTACGGCGGTCAGACCCGGCTGCGGTGGGAAGGGTTGACGTTGGAGGTGTACCGCACCTACCGGCGGGGGGATGTGGTGGAGCTGTACGCAACGGAGCAACGGGGGAAGGCAGATGGCTAAGGATATTGCGGCGGAGATCATGCAGGCGCTGCACGACTACGCTGATATGACGGTGGCGGATATGCAGGAGATCGTGGAGGACACTGCCAAGGAGTGCCGGGATCAGATCAAGGCCACTGCGCCTGTCCGGACGGGGGCTTATGCCAAGAGCTGGACGGCAACCAAGGCGGAGACTACCTCCACCACGGTCCGCGTTACGGTGCGCTCCCGGGACCACTACCAGCTGACCCACCTGCTGGAGTTCGGTCACGCCAAGCGCAACGGCGGTCGGGTGGCGGCACGGCCCCACATCGCCGCTGCCAGAGACCAGGCAGAGGAAACCCTGGAACGGAAGCTGAAGGAGGCGCTGGGCAAATGACCCCGAAGGAATTGCGGAACATCCTGCTGTCCGCCGGTATCCCGGTGGCCTATCGCCAATTTGAGGAGGGCAACGCGCCGGCGCTGCCTTGGGCGGTGTACTACGCCACCCAATCGGACAACTTTGCCGCCGACGGCGGGGTCTATGTGCCCGTTCAGGGGTATGCGGTGGAGCTGTACGCGGACAAGAAAGACCCCAGCCTGGAGGCCGCTGTGGAGGCGGTACTGAATCAGGCTGGAGTGTTCTGGCAGAAGGATGAGACCTACATTGAGAGTGAGAAAATGCACGAAGTGATCTATGAATTTGAGGTGTTAGCATGAGCGAAAGCAATAAGGTGAAATACAGTTTGAAGAATGTCCATTATGCGCCCCTGACGGAGAGCGTGAATGACAGTGGCGTGACTACGTTTACGTATGGCGCACCGGTGCCTATCCCCGGTGCGGTGAACCTGTCTCTGGATGAGGAGAGTTCCAACGACCCCTTCTATGCAGACGGCATGGTCTATTTCCGCGCAATCTCCAACAATGGTTACAGTGGGGATTTGGAAGTGGCGCTGCTGCCGGAAAAGTTCCGTACGGACATCCTTCAGGAGACCATGGATAAGAATAAGGTATTGGTGGAAAAGACCAGCACGGCTGCTCCTCCCGCATTTGCCTTGCTGTTTGAATTTGAGGGGGACGCCAAGGCTATCCGTCACGTTATGTACCATTGCACTGCATCCCGTCCCTCCGTGTCTGGCAAGACCAAGGAGGAGAGCGTGGAGCCGGAGACCGAGACCCTGCCCCTGACCTGTGATCCCCGCTCTGATGGTATTGTCAAGGCGCGTACCAGCGATACTACTACTTCTTCGGTCTATGATGACTGGTATAAGGAGGTTCAGGAACCGGACTTCACGACCGGTTCCTGATAGGAGGGATGACACATGGTAGCGAAGACCATTGAAATCTGTGGCCAGCCGGTGCGCTTTTGCGCGTCGGCGGCCACGCCCCGGCTCTATCGCTTGAAATTCAAGCGGGATATCTTTGCGGATATGCAGAAGCTGACCAAGGATTTTCAGGCGAAGAAGGCGGCGCAAAAGGCGAAGGCACAAGCGGAAGACATGGAGCAGAACGCTGGCACTGACTTGGCGGTGGAGAGCCTGGAGATCTTTGAGAACGTGGCCTATATCATGGCCTTCCAGGCTGACCGGAGTATTCCGGATACCATCGACCAGTGGCTTGACCAGTTCGAGATGTTCTCTATCTACGAAGTTCTGGGTGAGCTGGTGCAGCTGTGGGGGGACAACCTGTTCACGTCCGCCAGCGCAAAAAAAAACAACCCCGCAGCAGCCGGGAGATGACCACGCCCCTGTACCTCCTGCGCTGCTGTGACATCGGCGTGCAGCTGGCCGACCTGGACTTGCTCACCATCGGGCTGGTCTACGATATGTGGACGGAGCGGGGCAATGACAGCGTACAGTACGCCAGGACGGCGACGCAGGAGGACTTTGATAAGTTTTAAGGAGGTGGCATAGCACAATGGCAAACAGGATCAAGGGCATCACGATCGAACTCAACGGCGACGCCACCGGGTTACAGGATGCCCTGCAAGGGGTCAACAGCTCGTTGAGCAACACCCAGTCGGCGTTGTCCGACGTGACGAAGCTGCTCAAATTAGACCCAAAGAACACGGCGCTGGTGGAGCAGAAGCAGAAGCTGCTGGCTGACGCCGTGGAACAGACCAAGGCAAAGCTGGACGCATTAGAGTCCGCCCAGGAGCAGGTGCAGCAGGCGTTTGACAAGGGTGAACTGGGCGAGGACAAGTACCTGGCCTTCCAGCGGGAGCTGGAGGCTACCCGTGGGCAGCTGGGCAAGTACGAGACCGACCTGGCAAGCCTGGAGAGCGAACAGGAGCGGCTGGGGAGCAACACCCAGCGGCTGGAGAAGCTCTTTGCCGCCACGGGGCAATCGGTGGATGACTACGCTGACGTGTTGGGCAGCAAGCTGACCAGCGCCATCAAGGGCGGGTATGCCAGTGCGGATCAGTTACAGAGTGCCTTTGGCAAGGTGGCGAAATCGGCGGCCAACAGCAAGGAAGAACTCCAAGCGCTGGTGGAAGCGGTGGACGATGTGGATAGTGCTGCCAAGAAGAGCAAGGGCGAGACGCTGATGCAGGTGGCGGAGTTGAGCGATACGCTGCAAGCCACGATGGGGCAGGCAGCTGCCACCGTTGGGAAGAGCTTTGCAGGGGTCACTGCTGGCGCTGCCGCCGCGGCCACGGCCACCACGGGTCTCTTGGCCCGGCTGGGGGATGGATTTAACAAGGCGGTGAACCAGATCGGTGCCTCCACGGGTGCTACTGGGAAAGACCTGAAGCAGCTGGGGCAAATCGCTCAGGTTGTGTACAGCCACAATTTCGGTGATAGTTTGGAGGATGTGGCGGATGGCATCTCTGTTGTACGCCAGACTACCCAACTGATGGGCAAGGAGTTGCAGGCGGCCACAGAGGCCGGGTTTGCCCTGCGGGATACCTTTGGGTATGACCTGGCGGAGAGCGCCAGAACGGCCAGCTCCCTGATGAAGAACTTCCGGATAGACGCCGAGAAGGCGTACAACATCATTGCGGTGGGTGCCCAAAATGGTGCAGATCAGAATGGTGATCTGTTGGACACCTTGAATGAATATTCGGCGCAATATGCAGCGTTGGGCCTGTCCGCTGACCAGTTTGTGAATGGCCTCATCAGCGGCGCGAAAGCGGGCGTGTTCAGCATTGATAAGGTCGGCGATGCGGTGAAGGAGTTCAACATCCGAGCGAAGGATGGGAGCAAGTCCACCACCGGCGCATTTGCCACCTTAAAGCTGAACGCGACCAAGACCATGCAGGCGTTTGCCAGCGGCGGAGACACGGCCCAGCGAGCGTTTTTCCAGGTCGTTCGGGCGTTGGAGGCCATGAAGGATCCTGTGGCGAAGAATCAGACCGCTGTGGCCCTTTTCGGGACACAGTACGAAGATTTGGAGCAAACGGTTTTGCCGGTGCTGGCCAGCATGGAGGACAGCAGCACCCAGGCGTATGACGCACTGGGTCAGATCAACAAAGTCAAGTATGATGACCTGGGGTCGGCGATGGAGGGCTTGAAGCGCACCATTGAGGGAGCGCTCCTTCCGTCGGCCAGTAAGATCACTAGCGGCCCGCTGATGGACGCCATGGAAGCGTTGCAGGAAATGGCGCAGAAGCTGGCCAAGAACATCAAGGCGGGGAAGTATGACAGTTTCTTCGCCGGGAGCGCCGACGGTATCAACGGCATGGTGAAAATGCTCCCCAAAATCGGTGACGGGGTGCAGAAACTTGCTCCGGTGGTGTCAAAGGTGGCAGGCGGCGCCGTGGACTTCCTTGGGGCGGCGGTGGACAACATCGACCTGGTGGTGGCGGCCGTTGCGGGGATTGGTACGGCTGTGGCAGCGCTGAAGATCCTGACCTTTATCGGCAACGTGACCAAGGCCATCCAAACGCTGGGGACAGCGTTTACCCTCTCCACCGGCCCCATTGGTCTGGCGGTGCTGGCCATCAGCGGCCTGGTGGCGGCAATCGCCCAGTACGTTGTGCTGTCGGATGATGCGGATCAGGCCGCTTATGACAGCATGGAGGCCACACGGGCGCTGCGGGAGGAGAGCGAAAAACTCACGGCGGAGTATGAGCAGAACCGCGAGGCACGGCTCAAAAGCGCTGAGACTGCGGAGGCAGAGACGGCAACGGCGGAGCTGTATGCCGGAAAACTGGAGGAGCTGGCGAAGAAGGAGCATAAGAGCGCCGATGAAAAGGCGAAGATGGCGCAGTATGTGGACATCTTGAATGACAAGCTGCCTGACCTGAATCTCCAGTATGACGCCGAAAAGGACAAATTGAACCAGAGCACGGACGCCATCTGGAAGAACATCGAGGCACGCCAAGCCCAGGCGAAGGTGGAAGCCTACAATTCCAACTACAAAGCGGCGGTTGAAGAGCAAGTCAAGGTCGAAAAGGAACTCAATGAGGCGAAACAAGTCCACATTGAAAACCTGAAGGCCCAGCAGCGTGCCCAAAACAAGGTGGATTCCCTCCCCAAAGAGTGGGATGGGGTCAGCAACTACTGGGAGTTCATCCGTGCGCAGCAGGAAGCCAATGACGCCCTGGAAACAGCCAAGGCGAAGAGCGCAGAGAGCCAGCAGGCTGTGGATAGCCTGAAGGATAGCTATGCTGCGCTGGGTGACGAGGCGCAGTATTGGGGTGACAAGGCGACGGAGACATTAGACACGCAAGCGCTGAAGGAAGGGATGGCTCAGATGCAGCAGGTCGCCAAAGATGGCGGCGTAAAAATCCCCAAATCCGTAAGCGAGGGCGTTGCATCCGGCAGATACCAGGTCGCCCAGAGTGTAGGCGAGTTGCAGAACCTGATCGCTTTTGACCAGGCTGTGCAGAAGGCTAATTTGCAGGGGATGGAGATCCCTCAGGTGCTGTCCGCTGGCGTCAATAGCGGTCAGATCTCCGTGACAGACGCGATCCAGCGGCTCAACGGCATTGCAAAGTTTGACGGATTGGCAAAAAACGCCGGGCTGTCCGGGGACAAGGCCATCCAGAACCTGCGGGACAACATCGCCAGCGGTGCGGTCTCCGTTTCCGCTGCTACGAACAGAGTGGCGGCGGTGGCCAAGTTTGACAAGATGGCGAAGAATGGCGGCCTCTCCGGTACGAAGACTGTCCAGACGCTGCGAGCCAGTATCCTGAACGGTGAGACTACCCTGGCCGCTGCGGCAAAGCAGATCGCGGACCGCTGTGACAACAACATGGCACCTAAACGCACCAAAAACACGGGCGAGAAGGCATCCACGGAGTTTGCAAGTGGGATGCAGAAAGGGGCGGCGATCGCAGAGCGGTCGGCGCGCTCAGTGGGGAGTGGTTCATTGGGTGAACTGAGGACATCCTCCTCCAAAGGCTCTGGCGTGGGCTATAGCCTATCTGAAGGGTTTGCCAGCGGTATCCTGCAAGGGAAATGGAAGGCAATCAACGCGTCCATCAAGCTGGTGGATGACGCCATTGCTGCCGCCCGGAAGCGGGCTGACGTGAACTCCCCGTCCAAAAAGATGCGGGACATGGTGGGCGCGCCCATTGCAGAAGGGTTGGCCGTGGGCATCCAGGAGGGCAGCGGCGACGCAAGTGACGCGGCTGCGCAGATGGTGGATGACGCCCTGACGGCGGCGGACGCCGCCTTTCAGCGCAGTCGGGTGAGTTTGATGCCGTTGACCACAGCTGGTGCTTGGACACCGGCCAGTGGGACGGTATCCAGCTCTGCCATGGTCAGTGGCACCACCGGTTCCGTGGTGACTCAGCCCATCGAAAAGCTCAACCTCATGCTCACCAGCATGGCGGACAGCATTGTCAGCGGGGTGTCCACCCTCCTGCGGGCGTCCTCTGTGGGGACAGGCGGGGACGTCCACCTGGACGTGTATCTGTACCCCAGCGGGCCCAAGATGGGGGAGCAGATCGTGTCCACCTATGACACATACAAACGGAGGTTAGGCGGATGATCGGAGTTTACAACACCATCCAGCTCAACGGCGTGGAGCTGTTCCGCCCCAACGACTTTTCCCCCAAGCGGGAGGACATCTACGGGGCGGAGATCACTACATGCAGCGGGAAGGTCATCGCTGATCGGGTGGGGTGGCGCTACGGGGACATGACCCTGCAATGGGACACGTTGCCCCAGGCGCAGCTGGATGTGCTGCTGGCGGTGACGGGACAGGCGACGCTGGTGTTCACCGACGCCGACGGCGTCAGCCACACGGAACAGGTCATCCCCACCTCGCGGGTGTGGGTGGCCACCCGGTTCACGGGGGTGGACGGGCACCCGTGCTGGAAGGACGTATCCATGGGGGTGAGATTTGTCAATGCCCACCATTAACAGTGAGAACGCGAAGAACATCCGCACGCCCTTCGAGGTGCATTGCGGGTTGTCCAAGCTCACCGATGAGGTGCTGAGCTTCTCCGGCAGCGGGGCGAAGGTGATGGGCAATCTCCAGACCAACACGAGCCTGCGCAAGCTGGCGGACTTGTCCGGCGGTGGGTTCCCGTTGGACGGGTCCTGTGAGTCCTACGACCTGGCCACCATGGCGGACGGGGCTGGGATGCGCAGTCAGGTAGGGGGTGGGCTGGTGCTGACGGTGGCTTGTGCCACGGTCATTCCGGCTATCACCATCCGGGGACGGGGCACTGGGGTCATCCAGGATGGAACGACCACCTACGAATTTCGGGACGGCCTGGTGTTCCCCATCAACGCCAAGACCAAGACGTTGACCATCACCAACAGCGACCCCACCGCCCGGCTGGAGATCGAGAGCGTCCACCCGGGGGTGGAGTTCGCATTTGACAACGACAGCCTGGTGTCCTGCACGGTGTCTTTGCGGAGCGACCTGTCCTTGACCAAACCCACCTGGAAGGGTTCCGAGATCGAGATCAACGCCTACTGGCCCGATGACGTGGCTGAGGTGGTGAGCAGCATGGGGGACGGGTCACGTATCTGGTATTATGCCGGGTACACCGGCGACCGGTCGGAGACCCGGTACTTTTACTTGTCCGAGAAGGCGTCTCAGAAGGATCATGTGCTGACCATCAAGGGGGAGGACGCCTCCAGCGCCCTGGATCGGGAGTGCCCGGCGGAAGCGCTGCGCATCACCTCCCGGTCGGCGGCACGGGGGCTGTATCGGCAGCTGGAGCAGTATGTCACCGGCTCTGGGATCCAGCTGCGGCACAAGGAGTCTATCCCCGCCCTCATCGGCGCCAGCACCGTCAAGAGCACCCTGCTGGTGCAGCAGGGGAACGCACGGAGCCTGGTGGCGGCGGTCATGTCGTTGGCGCACGTTGACCTGACGGCGGTGGGCGGCGGGTACTTTTGGCCGGTGTATGTGGACGCCGGTATCCCCACCCTCCGCCACAGCAAGCCCACGGCCAAGTGGGACATCTATGAGGAGGACTGCGGCAGCGTGGTCCGTGCCGCCGAGCGGAACATCCGGGCGCTGAAGCCGGACAAGGCGGACTACGGGCTGACGTCCACCTGTGGGGTGGGGAAGAAGGTGGAGGTGACCAAGTTTGACGGCTGCGTCAAGGGCAAGCGCACCACCAAGACACTCAACGAGGGGTTTTATGTGGGCATGACGGTGGATCCGGGCACGGTGGAGTGGCAGT
Source organism: uncultured Oscillospiraceae bacterium (assembly GCA_934597165.1). Taxonomy (GTDB): domain Bacteria; phylum Bacillota; class Clostridia; order Oscillospirales; family Oscillospiraceae; genus Onthomonas. The sequence continues at coordinate 23,115 of CAKTQP010000019.1, read as the reverse complement.
CCGCCAACAAGATCACCTTTACCCCTGGCCAGATGTGGCAGACCAAGAAGGTGACCAAGTACAAAAAGGTCAAGGGGAAGAAGGTCAAGTACACGGTGGAACAGAAGGTGAAGAAGGTGAACAAGGGGACGGTGAAGGTGTACGGCTACCAGGTCACCCCCACCCGGCTGGCCAAGACCCAGAGCGTGAAGCGTCCGGGGGTGACGGAGGAGACGCAGGTGCTGGTGTATGGCCAGCTGAAGGCGGCGGATGCGCTGGTGTTCCCCAAATATGGCTGTATCTTCAGCGCGTCCAATCTGACCGGTAGCTTCACCTGGAAGGGCGATCCCCGGATGCAGCCTCGTGATGTGTTCACCTTCCATCGGCTGGACGGCACCACGGAGCTTTGCACCATCGAGAGCATCACCCTGAAGCATCAGGGCGGCGGCACGTCCGCTGACATCACCTATCGGAAAGGAGTGGTCTGATGGCTTGGACAGAGCCGGTGACCGACCGGGTGGGCGGCGCTTACATGACCGCGACAGATTGCAACCGCATCACAGGCAACCTGCGCTATCTGGACAGCAGTGCCGCCCTTCCGGCGGACGTGACCGAGGAGGACATCCTCACCGACTGGATGGACAAGGTGCTGGCAGCGCTGCGCGGGCTGTGCCTGACCCTGGGCGTGCCGGTGGGGGCGCTGAGTGGGGCGTGGACGTACAGCAATATCAATCAGATTGAAGCCCTCATCCTGGCCTGCAAGGGCAAGGTGGACTTGCTCCAGCGGCAGGCAGCGCTGACGGTGTATGCTGGCGACGGCTACTGTGGCCAGGGTGACTATTATGTAGGAGGATTTTGAGATGGCATTTGTGGATCGGGTGGTGGAACACCCCAACCGGTGGAAGCTGGTCAATGTGGATGACCCCACCGACGTGAAGATCTATGACGTGACCCGGGAGGAGGGGGAGGTCACCAACCCGGGCACACCGTTGAACGCGGAGAACCTGAACGGTGAGATCCAGGCGGCAGCGGCGGCAGGGCTGGCGGACTTCGACATTGATGCCAACGGCAATGTGCGGGTGCAGAATGTCCAGTGCGGACAGGCCAAGGTGACCGTCAAGAAGGCCAACACCACTTATACCAAGTCGGTGACCTTCGCCCAGCCCTTTACCGCTGTGCCCCGTGTGGTGGCGACGGCGATCTCCGGCGGGCCGGAAAAAGTCAATGTGAGCGTGCGGGACATCACGACCACTGGGTTCAGTATCTACTTAAACCGGACGACGGCCACCAATACGTCGGTCTGCTGGATTGCCATGATCTGAGGTGATGAGATGGTATTTACATTGACAAGCGGCGTATACCTGCACACGGCATACGCCCAGGCGTCCGATGGTAGTGTTGGGTTCTCTACGGAGAGTGCCACTGACGCTGCCTATCTGGGACAGTACACCGACGCCAGCGCCACCGACGCCACCGACCCCAGCCGGTACACCTGGACGCCCATCGACCTGGGTGCGGGGGCGGAGCTGGTGGAAGAGGCGGGGGAGGAGGTGGATGATGGGACAGACGGACTCATCGACCTGCTTGACCGGGAGCTGTATGACACCGGACAGTTTGCCCCCGATACCCAGGCCACCGGCGACCGGAAGGTGCAGACCTACTTCCAAGCGGAGGAGCCGAACCCGGAGGAATTTGTGTTCGGGGTGGGCGACCTCTGGCATGACACCGATGACGGGAACCACCTGTATCGGTGGGACGGTACAGCGTGGGCGGATGCCCAGGATGGGGGGATCGGCGCGGCGACGGAGCTGGCGCAGGCAGTCAAAGAAGTGCTGAATGGGCTGACCGTGGAGGATGAGCACGGCGTGACTAAGATCAACGGGGGTCGCGTCGACACGGACAACCTCTTTGCGCAGAATATTCATATCGTATCCGAGCGGGTATATGACGACACAGATGAAGATGGACTGCTGTATCAAAGAGTGTATAACCAGACCGTCATCCAAACGGTGCAAGACGAAAACGGGGTTGATTATCTCCTCCTGAAACAGGCGGCGGTGACAGATGACTATAACGATGACCCACCGGTAGCGGCAAACACGCCGTATCGGACGGATGTCAACTATGGAGACGGGAGCTATATCAAGCTGGCGAACGAAGGGATATTTGTCCACACGCCATATATCTTAGATGTCAACGGTGGCACGGACACCTACACCAGCTTTTCCGGCGGGGTCTTGTCGGCGGGGTCTCTGACAGTGACCAAAAAGCTGGGCACGTGCTGGATCAGCGGCACGGTGACTCTGTCTAAGAGCATCAGCGACTGGACGACCATCTTGTCCAGCGCCAAAGTCCCGCCACCCCAGCATGGGGAATTGGTGCCCTTTTCTGTGCCGCGGTGGGATGGCAGCTATGTGCAGCCGCTGCGCGGCAAGGTCTTGGCGGACGGTGGGCTGCAACTACGCCTCGGTACGGCGAAGGAGTACGTATTTACGCTGTCCTATCCCATTGATTGAAAAGGAGAACGAACGTGGAAAGCATCGTCGTAGCGCTGATTACCGGCGGCCTGTCGCTGATCGGAGTCATTATCACAACCAGGAATAACAGTAAGCGGATGGAACAACAGTTACAGACGGCACAGGCTGTCACCGACACCAAGATTGACGAGCTGACCCGTGAGGTCAGAGAGCACAACAACTTCGCCCGGAGAATGCCGGTGTTGGAGGAAAGAATCAAAGTAGCAAACCATCGGATTGATGACCTTGAACATGAAAAGGAGAAAAAATCATGAAGGATAAAACGATGAAGGAATGGTTGTACCGGGCTGGCCGCACTGCGTTGCAGGCGGCAGTAGGTGCCATTGCCGCCAACCTGGTGGCCTGGGTCGGTGGTGTGACTGACATCGCCAGCCTCAAGACTGTGGCAATCAGCGCGGGGAGCGTGATTATCAGCGCTGTGCTGGCGGCGCTGATGAACATGGACAAAACTGAGTGATGGGGTTGGAATGATGGCACTGAAAGGCATTGACGTGTCCGAATGGAAGGGCACTATCGACTGGAAAAAGGTTGCGAAGGATGGCGTGCAATTTGCGGTCATCCATGCGGGCTATGGACGGGAATTGTCCCAGAAAGATAAATACTTTGAGCGGAACTATGCTGGAGCCAGAGCGGCTGGCATCAAGGTAGGCGCTTTTTGGTATAGCTATGCCGACAGTGTAGCACGGGCAGAGCAGGAGGCCAGAACCTGCCTCCAGGTGCTGAAGGGCAAGACTTTTGATCTGCCTATCTTTTTTGACCAGGAATATGAGCCGGGAATCCTGAAGTTGTCTACCAAGACCAGGACGGACATCGTGCTGAAATTTTTGGAGACCATCAAAGCTGCGGGACGACCCTGCGGTCTGTATAGCTCCACCGATTTTATCACGACGAAACTACAGGCCAACCGGTTGACCGCCTATCCCTTCTGGATTGCCGAATACGGCTCCAAGCTTCACTACAACGGCAAGGTCTGGGCGTGGCAATATACAGACAAGGGCAGGGTAGCAGGTATCAAAGGCCGTGTGGATATGAACCACGGCTACTTTGCACAGACCAAAACCACCAATGATGGATTGCTCCGCAAGGGCGACACCGGTGCGGCCATCAAGCTGCTTCAGCACCGGCTCAACCTGGTCGGCAGTCAGCTGACGGAGGACGGCGTATGGGGCGTGCAGACGGACAGCGCTGTGAGGGGTTACCAGTATCGCGCCGGTCTGACTGTGGACGGCATCGTGGGCCCCAAGACTCAGGCGGCGCTGGTCCGGGATGCCATTTTGGCGCGGGCGGCCGAGCTGGGCAAGTACCTGGTCAAGCACAAGTGGCATTACCAGGATAAGAACTACCGCGCGAAATCCACCTTCGAGGCGACGCGGAAACTTGAACACCCCGGTGCTACTTGTTCCCACTACGTTTCCTGGATTTTGCAGGACGTCGGCCTGTTGACGGCAGGCAAGCGCATCAGCCACGATGACGGCAAGGTCACCGGCACCGGCAACCTGCTGGGGTGTCAGGTCATCGCCGTCGGTAAAAAGACCTACGACAAGCTCACCGACCTGCGGCCGGGCGACGTGTGTGTCTGGGATAGCAACCTGGCAATCTACGCAGGTGGTGGCAAGTGGTATGATGCGGGTGGGCCGTTCCGGTCGAATACCAAGGATGGGCGGTATACCAACATCGGGCCTATTGCGCCTTATTACGACCGCACTCAAGTGATTCACTATTTGGTGCGGGCAAAGGTGTAAGCAGATAACAGCAAGCGCCTGGGGCAGTGCTCCAGGCGCTTTTTCTGTATAAAAACTTGTGATTTTTCAACAATAAAATTAGAACTTTCACTTGACATACTACCGGGAGTATGCTATACTATAATTGTCAGGAGGAAAGCTCCAGATAATACGGTGGCAGGTGCCAGAAAGGAGATAACATGGAAGAACAGATGACTGATTATCAGTTCCAGACGTTGCTGAAGATGATTATCGACATCCTGGATGGATGCAAGGACATCGAAGAAGCAAAGAAAAAAGTAGAAGCCCTGCTTAAGCGGTAAGCAGGACTTCACAGGACAAACCAAACGCCGGGTGGTACTTGCCGCCGCCCGGTTATGGTAAATGTATTCTAACACACAGCACCGGAAAAGGCAAGAGAAAGGGTTATCATGAACGAGACGGGAAAGCGCAAGACGCACACAAGCACGGCGGTCAAACAGCGCTACAATGAGAAGACGTATAAGAAGATTACTGTTCAGGTGAAGCCGGAGCTTGCAGAACGGATTGCGCTGTACCGGGACAAAGAGGGAATCAGTATGTCGCAGTTTTTGCAGCGGGCGATTGAGCTGCTGGATAGCTAGGCTGTCGTAGTGGCGTCGTAACGTTGTGAATCGTGTTGCTATAGCAACATTTTCACAGGGTTCGAATCCCACTCGCTGCGCCACCAAGAGCTTGTCATCCATCCGATGACAGGCTCTTTCTTTTTTGTCAGCGAACGCCAATAAAAATGTTACAAGCTCCAGTAACAAAAGGTATTGACATTTCAGATTCCAGGTGATATAAATATTACAGGAATCAATAATAATAATTACAGGAAGGAAAAGCCTATGTTAGTTTCAAAGAATATACAGATAGAATTCGCCGATGCAACCATGAAAGCCGTCGATGCCATTCAGGATATTCGAGCAGGAGTCAGAAGCGCATCGCTGAACCTTTATGCTCGATACGACGTGCAGATCCAAACCCCGATGCTTTATGGCGAGGATAAGGTGGTGGTGGAAATAAAGATTCCGGAAGAAATCGTGGGTACGTTCTCAATTGGACCGCATCTGAAAGGAGTGGCCAATTATCTGCTAAAGAGGTGTAACGGACGATATAACCAGTATGTTGTAGGAAAGAGGCTATTGGTGTATACCGAAGTGGCTGCACCGGACACGTCGGATCATCGCTTTTCAATGGAAGACAGGTTGGAGGCAGTTGCTACATTCGCAAGATTGCTAGAAAGGTCAGATGAGGAGGCAATGGATGCCATCAGCCAGATTCTGGTCATTTTGAAGGATACGGAAAACAGGATTACAGGATGATAAGGGGGGAGAACCATTATGAATGAAATGAAAAATGGAAGTTGGGAACAGAGTGCATCAGAGCTTGCAAAGCATACTTCACTTTCCATCTCGCTTGAAGGATGGCCTGCAGCAGTAACATTGATTTCTATTCCGGTTTCAGTTGTGCTGATTTGTGCGATCAAGACATTTGCAGCTCGTGTATAAAGTGGGCTTCGAATCCCACTCGCTGCGCCACCCCAAACCGTGTTCCATCCAGGATGGAACACGGTTTTTTTCGTCCGATCACCTTGCAATCCCAGCAAAATTGTGCTACCATAACACCGTTATCAATAACGGAATTATCGATAGAGAGGAGAGATCGCCCGTGGCCAAGCGCGACCACACCTTAGACGATGGCATCATCCAAGCGGCCTACGAGGAGTTTCTGACCCACGGCTTTCGGAATGCCTCCCTGCATCAGATCGCCCAAAAGGCCGGCGTCACCACCGGCGCCATCTACACCCGCTACAAAAACAAGGACGCCCTCTTCGTCAGCCTCCTCCAGGACTTCTTCGGCCAGTTGGAAGCCATGTTCGCCCCCGCCGCGGCGGAGTACGAGATCGCCCGCCAGAGCGGCAAGACCGACGACCTGCTCCACGCCATCCAGTTCGAGGAACAGCTCTACGTCCAGCTCCTGACCCGCCACTACGACGCCTGCACCCTCTTCTTCAGCCGCAGCGACGGCAGCTCGGTGGAGGGGATGTTAAAGGAGCTCATGGAGCAGAAGACCCAGCAGACCGTGGCCTTCTTCCAGCAGGTCTACGGCCGCGCGCCCAACCCGGACGCCGTGCGCCTGCTCATGGGGGCGCAGTTCTGGTACTTCCGGCAGCTGCTGGACGAGCGGCTGGAGAAGGAACGGATGTTCGCCTGCCTGAAGGGCATCATGGCGTTCACCGACGCCGGATGGCGCCATTTTTGCGACAGCCTCACCTGAACACCGGGCGGTTTCCCCGCCCGCTTCGTTCGCTCCATAGGTTAGGGCATGCTAACTAACGAGAAGGGACATACCATGATAGAGTTTGCATTGGAATTTCAATACGAAGGGGCATCCCAGCCCACCCTCCAGCCGGTCGCAGGAACCATCGAAAAGGGACGCTGCGTGGTGCTCTGCGGCGGCAGCGGCTGCGGGAAATCCACCCTCCTGCGCTGCCTCAACGGCCTCATCCCCCAGTTCTACGAGGGGACGCGGACGGGGCACTGCCGCATCGACGGCCGGGACACCGACGGGATGTCGGTGGGGGAGATCGGCCAGCTGGCGGCGTCGGTGTTCCAGGACCCGCGGAGCCAGTTCTTCACCGTCAACAGCTCCACCGAGGTGGCCTTCGCTCTGGAGCACCACGGCCTGCCTCAGGCAAAAATCCAGCAGCGGGTGGACGAAGCCTTCGCCACCTTCCACCTGGAGCACCTCAAAGACCGCAACGTCTACCAGCTCTCCAGCGGCCAGCGGCAGTTGGTGTCCATCCTGGCGGCGTGGGCCATGGACACGGAGATTTTTCTCTTAGACGAACCCACCGCCAACCTGGATTTCGCCGCCATCCAGCAGCTCAAGACCATCCTCCAGACCCTGAAAGCCCAGGGCAAGACCCTCCTCCTCAGCGAGCACCGCCTGTACTACCTCACCGGCGTGGCGGATGAGTATTGGGTCATGTCCCAGGGCGCCATCCAGGCAAGATACACCGCCCAGCAGCTGGAAGCCCTCCCAGACACCCAGCGCCAAGCCCTCTCCCTGCGCACCCTGCGCCTGGCGGACATCCCCGTGCCGGAAAAGCCCGCACCGGCCAGCGATAGGGGAGCGGCCCTGTCGGTCGAGCACCTGCGGTTCGGCTACCGCCGCCAGGCCAGTCCACTGCTGACGGACGTGACCTTCACCGTCCAACCCCAGGAAATTGTCGGCCTGGTAGGTGCCAACGGCTGCGGCAAGACCACCCTGGGCAAGCTCGTCGCTGGCCTCCACCGACCCTCCGGCGGCGCCATCACCCTTCACGGCCAGCCCTGTCCGCCCAAACAGCTCCAAAAACAGGCCATGTTCGTCATGCAGGAAGCGGAGTTCCAGTTTTTCACCAACTCCGTCCTCCACGAGCTGCAATACGGCCACCCGATCACCCCAGACTTCTCCGCCAAAGCGGAAGCGCTGCTGCGGCGCATGGGGATGTGGGCGTATCGAGATAGGCACCCCTTTTCCCTGTCTGGCGGACAGATGCAGAAGCTGACCCTGATGACCGCCTGCCTGTCCGACAAGCCGGTGGTCATCCTGGACGAACCCACCGCCGGTCAGGACGCGGAGAGCTTAGCCCAGTGCGCGGCGCTCATCCGGGAGATGGGACGGGAGAAGACCGTCCTCCTCATCACCCACGATTTGGAGCTCATCGCCCAGGTCTGTCACCGCTGCATCGGCCTGTCCCGGGGGCAGGTGGAGCGGGAATTTCCGGTCAAGACCCAGGCCGACCTGGCCGCCATCCGCCGCTACCTGGAGCACAGCCCACCCGCCCAGGACACCCCGGAACCCATCCCCAACCGAGGCCGGTTCCACCCGGGGATCAAGCTGCTGTTCTGGCTGGTGACCATGGTGGCCGTCTCCACCGCCAACAACCACCTGGCCTTTGGGGTCTACGGCGCACTGCTCCTGCTGACCGCGGCAGACGGACGCTGGCTGGCGGCGTTGGCCGGTGGGGGACTGCTGGCCACCCTGTGGGCGGGAGCGGCGTGGCTGCCTCACACGGTGTTCCCCTTCCTGTTGGTGCTCTTCCCGCGCATCGTGGCCGTGTGGCTGTCCATGGCCCTGCTCATCGGCCGCAACGAGGCCAGCCGCACCCTGGCCGCCCTGCGGAACCTCCACATACCGGAGGGGCTCATCATGGTGGTGGCGGTCATCTTCCGCTTCTTCCCGGTGTTGGCCGGTGACCGGAAGCTGCTGCACCAGTCCATCGTCACCCGCGGCGCCTTTGTGACCCTGGGGCAAAAGCTCCGGGCGCTGCCCGCTTATCTGGAGATCCTGACCATCCCCATGGCCCTCCGGGTCATCCGCATCGCCGAGACCCTCTCCGCCTCCGCCGAGACCCGGGGCATCGCCCTGAAGGGCCGCAAGAGCAACTACCTCACCCTTCACCCATCCTGGCGGGACGCCCTGGCCGTGCTGGTCTTGGTGGCTGCGGTGGTGTGGGGTGTGGTCGGCACCATATAATCGAAAATCGAGAGAAAGGAGTGTTCTGTCATGAGCACCGTAAACAACAAATTGAAGATCAAGGACGTCATCACCGTCGTCCTGCTGGACCTCATCAACGTCGTCCTCTTCTTCGCCAGCTCCCTCCTGTACATCACCCCCATCACCATTATCCTCATGCCCATCTTCTTCTCCCTCCTGGAAGGGGTCATCTACTTCCTCATCGGCACCAAGGTGAAGAAGCCCGGCGCCATCATGATCTACAGCATCGTCCGCGCCATCATGGGCGGCTACCTGCCCTACATCCTCCTCTTCCTCCTCTCCGGCGTCATCGCCGAGGTGCTCCTGTGGAAGTTCGGCTACGGCAGCGCCAAAGCCCTCACCGCCAGCTACGTCATCGGCCAGGTGCTGGCAGCCCTGGGCAGCACCATCTACCCCTACGCCATCGCCGCCAAAGCCATGGCCGACCAGATGGTACACGACGGCCGGCAGGACAACATCCTGGCTGCCTCCCAGATGCTCCAGTCCTGGGTGGCACCGGCGCTGGTGGTGGGCGTCATCGTGGCGGCCCTCATCGGAGCCGCCATCGGCAAGGGCATCGTCCGGAAGCACTTGACCGCGTAAATTGACCGCAAAAAGACCCGCAGCGTGGAACTCCCCACCCTGCGGGTCACTTTTTATGGGAAAACTAGCTTAGAACGCCACGTGCATGAACAGCGCCACGCAGCACAAAATGATGGCCAGGGGCACGTAGATGTAACGCCCCACGCTGTACCAGAAGGTGCCCCGCTCCCGCTTGCAGCCGGTGTTGATGGCGGAGAGCAGCTCGTCCTTCTTCATCACGTAGAACCAGGACACAGCACCCAACGTTGCGCCGATGGGGATGATGTAGATGGACACCAGATCCATCCAGGGGCCCCACTTGTCGATGGTCTCCATGCCGATGCCGAAGCCCAGGCAGATGACGCAGAGGATGACCAGCGCCGCCGTCCGGTTGAGCTTGGGGAACTTGTGCAGCAGAGACTCGGCCACCGCCTCGAACATATTCTGCAGGGAGCTGACGCCGGCGAAGATCATGGCCACGTAGAGGATGATGGCAAAAAGCTGCCCCATGGGGATGTCCTGCAGGATGGTGGGCAGGGTGACGAACAGCAGGCTGGGGCCGGCACCCACGTCCAGGTTGTAGGCGAAGCAGGCGGGGATGATGACCAGGGCAGCCACCACCGCGGCGATGGTGTCGAACAGGGCGGTATGCTGTGCCACGCCCACCACGTCTTCCTCTTTCGAGAGGTACGCGCCGTAGACGATCATGCCGCTGCCGGTGACGGACAGGGAGAAGAACGCCTGTCCCATGGCCCAGATCCAGATCATCGGGTCAGCCAGCATCTCCCACCGGGGGGCGAACATGAAGGCGTAGCCCTCGCCAGAACCGGCCAGGAAGGCCACTCGCACTGCCAGAACCAGGAAGATAATAAAGAACAACGGCATCATAACCTTGTTGGTGCGCTCGATGCTCTTGGCGCCCAGGAACAGGGTCAGCAGGGTGCCCACCACCACGACGATGTGGAAGGGGATGACGGAGTAGGGTTCGGCGGAGAAGGAGGCGAACCAGGCGGCGGTGTCGGTGTGCATGAGGGTGCCCAGCACCGAGTCCACCAGCGCCTTGAGGACGTAGGTGACGATGACCGCGTAGCCGATGGCGATGCACATGGAGCCGGCCAGAGGCAGCCAGCCCAGCAGGCTGCCCACTTTACCCATGGTCTTGCCGCGCGTGGCCCAGGCGTTCTCGTAGGAGCCCAACGTGCCGGTGCCGGAGCGACGTCCCATGGCGAACTCGGCGGGCAGACCCACGAAGCTGAAGATGACCACAAAGAGCAGGTAGATCAGCAAAAAGGCGCCGCCGCCGTTGCTGCCCATCTTGTTGGGGAACCCCCACACGTTGGCCATGCCAACGGCGGAGCCAACCGAGGCCAGGATGAAGCCCCACCGGCTGGCGAAATGTTTGGTGTGTTCTTTTTTCATCGTTTCTCTCTCCATTCAGCCGCAAAAAATCCACGTGGCCATCGGTCAACAGCCACGCAGGAAGGGACGGCTTTTTTCGTTTGGTTGTGCTGTTTACGGGGACTTTTCTGCAAGTCCTCTTTCATTTTTACATTTTAAAGCTTTGCTGTGAAAAAGTCAACCCTACAACGGTGTTTTCCCGTCACAAGCACGAAAAAAGCCCTTGCAATGGGGCGAAAAATCGTGTATCATACCGATAAAACCCAGAAAACCCAAAAAGAGAGGATGACCGCCATGAACAAAATGGAAACCTACGACCTGCTCCGCGCCCGCAACATCTGGCTGGAGGTCACCGAGCACAAAGCCGTCTACAACATGGCGGAGCTGGCGGACGTGGCGCTGCCCTACCCGTCGGCAGACGCCAAGAACCTGTTCGTCCGGGACGACAAGAAGCGCAACTACTACCTCATCACCGTCCAGGGGGACAAGCGGGTGGACTTGAAAGCGTTCAAGAAGCAGCACGGCACCCGCTCGCTCTCCTTCGCCTCCGCCGACGACCTGCTGGCGCTGCTGGGTCTGGAACCCGGTTCCGTCACCCCCCTGGGACTGCTCCACGACAGGGAACACAAGGTGCAGCTCTATCTGGACGAAGCCTTCCTGGCCGACCCCGGCCTCATCGGTGTCCACCCCAATGACAACACCGCCACCGTCTGGATGAAGACCCAGGACCTCATCGACCTGCTCCGGGACTACGGCACCGAAGTCCACGTGGTGCCGGTGGGAGAAAAGGATTGACAGATTCGACAAAATGTGCTATCTTATCCCGTAGAGAGAGATAGATAGAGTAGAGAGATAAATAGAGTATAGAATAGAGAAAACGCCAGACGCATGACGCAGAGCAACCGGGTCACCGGAAGCTCTGCTTTTTTTCTCTGGAAAGAAGGAACTTAAAATGAAAGAAACTGGAATGTGGGGTCATACCACTTACGTATGTTACGGCGAAAAAAGCGACCAGGTCTGTCTCTTCCTCCACGGCCAGTCTGGCAACAAGGAGGAGGGAGAGCGCTTCGCCCAGATCGCCAACCCCAAGGGCTGGCAGGTGGTGGCCATCGACCTGCCCCAGCACGGCCAGCGGCAGGGAGGAGCGGAACCGTTCCTGCCCTGGGTGGTGGTGCCGGAGCTGGAACAGGTGTGGCAGCAGCTGCAAGCCCGCTGGTCCCGCATCGCCCTCCGCGCCAACAGCATCGGCGCATGGTTTGCCATGCTGGCACTGGCCGGAAAGCCGGTGGACACCTGCCTGTTCGTGTCGCCGGTGGTGGACATGGAGAACATGATCCAAAACATGATGACCTGGGCGGGCGTCACCGAGGAACGCCTCCAGGCAGAGCGGGAGATCCCCACCGACTTCGGCCAAACGCTGTCCTGGGACTATCTGACCTACGTCCGCCAGCACCCCGTCCACGCCCTCAGCGCCCACACCCACATCCTCTACGGCGACCAGGACAACCTGGTGCCCCAGCCGGTAGTGGAGGGCTTCGCCCAGGCGGAGGGAGCCGACTTGACCGTCTACCCTGGCGGCGAGCACTGGTTCCACACGCCGGAGCAGCTGGAGGTCATGGGAGCGTGGGAGGAACGGTGCCTGCCCTGATTGGAAGATTTGTTTGGATTTTCCTGTGAGAACATTGCAATCCCCACCCAAATCACGTATAATGTAGAGGAGAATACCCAACAAGACACGTGACAAGGAAAGGATGGAACAACGATGAAACACACCCGGAATCGCCTCCTGGCGTTGGCGCTGGCGCTGACCATGGCGCTGTCCACCCTGGCCACCGGCACCCTGGCGGTACAGACCGCCCAGCCTGCCGACACCGCCGTGACCACCATGGCCGTGAAGACCAGTGGCAAATGTGGCAAGAACGTCAAATGGAGCTATGACAAAAAGACCAAGACCGTGACCATCAGCGGCAAGGGCGCCATGTACCATTACAATGGCACCAGCAACGACGAATTCGCCCCGCCCTGGAGCGAGTTGGACGTGCGCAAGGCGGTGGTCAAGAGCGGCGTCACCACCATCGGCGCGCGCGCCTTCGCCTATTGCCCCAAGCTGACCACCATCACCCTGCCCAGCACCGTCACCACTCTGGGCGCGGAGGTCTTCTATGACTCCGCCAAGATCGGCACCGTCACCCTGCCCAAGAGCCTCAAGAAGGTCAGCAAGACCACCTTCCAGGGCGCTTACGTCAGCGGCTATAAGGTGGCCTCCGGCAACAAATACTTCTCCGCCTCCAAGGGCGTCCTCTTCAACAAGAAGAAGACCAGCCTGGTGGCCTACCCCCTCCGCAGCAAAGCCACCAGCTACACCATCCCCAAGTCGGTCAAGTCCATCGAGCCCAACGCCTTCAGTATGGAGGCTCTGGCGGGCAACAAGCTCAAAAAGCTCACCGTCCCCACCAGCGTCACCAGCGTCAAGACCGACGCCTTCCGCGGCCTGTACAACTGCAAGGTGTACTTCAAGGGCAAGGCGCCCAAGAACCTGTTCAAGGGTCTGGGCAACTACGCCAGCATCACCATCTACTACGTGAAGAAGTACGAGTCCGGCTACAAGTCGGTGAAGACCGCCGTGGCCAAGCAGGTCAAAAAGGATCCGTTCAGCGAGCTGGAAGTGTCCTTCAAGACCTGGAAGGGCTGAGCGCGCAGCACCATAAAACCGAATCACGCCAACGAAAAAGACCGGTCGGAGCACCACGCTCCGGCCGGTTTTTTCCAGCGTTCTTCGTGCAGTAACGCCACAAAAGAAAGGCAAAAGGAAAAGTTTTTTGCGAAAAAGTTTTCAGATTGCACCACCCACCGCAAAGGCTCCATTGACAAATCCGCCCCCGCCCACTATAGTGACCTTGCCTCCCAGTGGGAGGGGAAAGGAGCACAAAAATGGCAATACGTAGGATGTTTGCAAAATCCATCACCGACAGCGACGACTTCCTGGACCTGCCCCTGGACGTGCAGCTGCTGTACTTCCACCTGGGGATGCAGGCGGACGACGAGGGGTTCCTGAACAGCACCAAGAAGATCGTGCGGATGCTGGGGGTGGAGCCGGATGCGTTGAAGATCCTCTGCGACACGGGGTTCTTGATCCCGTTCCCGTCGGGGGTGGTGGCCATCCGGCATTGGCACGTGAGCAACAAACTGCGGAAAGACCGGCGGATGGAGACCCAGTTTCAGGAAGAGCGGAAGCAGTTGGTATTGAAATTTGACGTGTATGAGTACGGCAAAGAGGATGACAACCAAGTGACAACCAAATGTCAACCAGATGACAACCAAATGGCAACCCAGGGGAGGAGAGGGGAGGATAGGAAAGGGCAGGACAATGGAGGAGAGGATAGGACAGAGGAGGCGAGAGAAGTAGAGCGTAGCAAAGGGGAGAAAAGCGAAGAAAAGCAAAGCATAGCGCAATTCAGCGAAGGAGAGGAAACGAGGTTCGTCGCCTCTCAGGAGGAGTTATGCACAAATCCACAGCCGTCGGAGGTTGCGTCGGTGGGGGAGAAAGAAGAGAAAGAATTTTTTGATTTTGAGTTTCAACGGAAGAAGGAGGAAGCGTTGCAGCGCTTGCGAGACTACCAATTTCAGCCCCTCCTCTCGGAGGAAAGGCAGGAGGAGCGCGCACCGGTCTAGGAGTGCCTCGTCTGCCAGGGGAACAGCCGGTAGTGGGGTTTCGCCTCCCTGAAGAGCCACCAGCGTAAATAGTCGTCCGCCAGCACCGCCGCCACCGCCAGAAAGCACCACAGCACCCAAAAGGGCAGGCAAATTTGACCCAATACGTTGAACGGATAGTCGGAGTAGTCCCAGATGCCCAGCCCCAGCCACTGGTTCAGCACCACCCCAGACAGAAATTCCACCCCCGTGATGACCGTGCCCCCCAGCAGCCCTTGATCGAACAGGGACAGCGCCCAGGGGAACCAGTCGTTCAGTCCACCCACCAGCAGGAACGCCGCGCCCCCCACCAGGATCATCGCCGGATGGGTGAACCCACGCCACAAAATCTCGATGCCCGCGTAGAGCAGTCCGCCGGTGAGGAAGAGGACGAGATGTTTCAACAGTGCGTGCGGCCAGGTGTGTTGTTTGCCCATGTGACATACCCCCATCATTCCGAAATCTGTCAGTGTTATCATGCCTGGAAAAGGATATTTTACACCGACAGCGCAGGAAAAAGGGGGCGAAAATCAGCGCCCAAGACGGTGGCAGCGCTTGTGAAATGCACCACCCAATCGGCTCCCTTGTGTAAAGGGAGCTGTCAGCGCAAGCTGACTGAGGGATTGTCAAACTTGCACAGCCTACAAAAAGAACCACGCAACGTCTGTGATAGGCGTTGGGTGGTTCTTCTTTTTTTATGCGCTACGTAGAAAGGGCGAACCCCCGGCGAGGGTTCGCCCTCTTTTCGTCTACGACGAAAATTCACCCACTCCTGCGCTTTTGAAGGATTAGGGGAGTTTCGCTGACTGCGGTCAGCGACCAAGGGCTTTGCCCTTGGAACCCACTTCCTTTTCTTCGTGAAGAAAAGGAAGCGAAAAAAAGCTTAATGCTGCCCTGCGGGGCTTGACCTTTTGTAAGGTGGTTAGTTTCAACCTCCCATCGCCAAGTAAGTCCCCCAAACAATGGCGCAATACACCAAGCAAGGCAGCAGGTTCGTCCGGATGATCCGGCCCTCGTTCCCCGGCGCGTTGGTGGTGGAGGTGACCGCCACCACGTTGTTGATGCAGATCATGTTGCCCAGAGCGCCGCCAGTGAGCTGGAGGGCTACGATGGTGGTGGTGGACAGCCCCAGCAGTTCGGCGGTCTCGTACTGCAAGGGGCCGAACAGGGTGCTGGAGACCGTGCAGGAGCCGGAGACGAAGGCGCCAAAAATGCCGATGACCGGGGACATATAGGGGAAGGCGGTGCCCACCAGGTCTACCATGAGCTGGCTGATCTGGGAGAGCATACTGTCGAGCCCCGAGCCGTTCTCGCCCGAGTGCATCATCAGCTGTACCATGGCCACACCGGCGATGAGCGCCACGGTCAGATTGGCCAGTTGCCGCCCGGTGTCCCGCGCCACCTGTGCTGTCTCGCGACCTGGCACCTTGCGCACCAGCGCCGTCACCAGCGCCACCACGCCGAAGGGGAAGATGCCAGGGTTGTACGCCCACTGGAAGTCCAGGTTCAGGCCGTCCACGCCCAGGATGTTGTGGATGGGGAGGTAGATGCCCTTCAAAATCTCCTTCAGCCCGAAAGCATCCACCCGGGTGACGAAGAGCAGCACGGCGATGGCCAAATAGGGCGTCCAGGCCAGCAAAAACTGACCGGTGGTGGGAGGGGTGCCCAGGTCTGTTTGGGGCGTGGCAGCGTCGGTACGGAAGCGCCAGCAGTGTTTGGGCACCAGGACATGGAAGCGAGCGGCCAGGACGGTGAGGAACATGCCTGCGATGGCCCCTACGATAGAGGCAAATTCTGGCCCCAAAAACGTGCCTAATAGGTAATAGGGCACCAGGAAAGTCAGCGCCGCCAGCAGGGAGAAGGGCACCATTTCCAGGATGCGCCGTAGCCGCTGTTCCCGCTCCCCAAAGCACAGCACCAGCACTGCCACCAGCAAGAGCGGCACCACCAGCCCGCCCACCCCCAGGTAGACGCACACCTTGTGGGTCACCTCACGGGTGAACCACTCCTGCCCCACACCGGATGCGGTGAGCTGGTCGGCCATGTTGGAAATGGTGGTCAACGTGGGCGTGCCAGCCGCGGCAAAGGGGACGGGGGTGCTGTTGGAGATGAGGGACACCACACAGGCCGGCACCGCCGGGAACCCCAGCCCCACCAGCAGCGGTGCCGCCAACGCAGCCGGCGTGCCGAACCCGGCAGAGCCTTCGATGAAGGCGCCGAAGAGGTAGCCGATGATGATGGCTTGGATGCGTGGGTCAGGGGAGATGGTCTGGAAGCCGCTGCGGATGACGTCCATGAGCCCGGCTTTTTTCAGGGTGTTCTGGAGGAAGATGGCACCCGCTACGATGAGCAGCAAGTCCACCGCTTTCAGGACGCCGTAGACGGTGTAAGCCGCCGTGTCCAGGGTGGAGACCTGCCAGACGAAGCGCACCAACAGGACAGTGAGCAGGAAGGAGATGCCCACCGACTTGGAGGCGGAGACGTTGCGCAGGACCATCAGGAAGAAGGCCAGCAGCAACGGGATGGCGGCTAGGATGGCGTGGGTGGTGGTGTACATGGTGAAAATCCTCCCTCGTAGGTGGAATCGGTCTGATTTGTGTTACGAGTTTGGATTATAGCAAAAAAGTTCGGAAATTGCAAGGATTTTATTGGTTCTACCAATTATAATGACGCAAAAGTGACGATTGGTAGAACCAAACGGGGGGATTGGTCGCACCAATCAGAGGCTGTTGTTGACAAATTTCAAGCCGCGCAGCGCCATTTAAGCTTTTTTTGCTTCGTTTTCTTCTCGATAAGTGAGATTCCAAATCTATGATTTGGCTCAATCGAACTTACACAGAGTGAGAAAATGAAGTGGGTTCCAAGGGCAAAGCCCCTGGTCGGCATCCGCAGACCGCAGCGTTAAGAAAACCTGCCGGGGGCAGGTTTTTAGCGTAGGCCCCGCCTGTCAACAGGCGGGGGGACGGTTCGGGTAGGAGTACAAGGGTGAATTTTGGGCTCCGCCAAAAAGAGGGGAAACCCACGCCAGGGGTTTCCCCTTATCGTAGAGCATAACGAAAAGCACCACGTAACGTTGCTTGAAAACGTTACGTGGTGCTCCTATGAAATACATACAGCATAATAAAGGGCGAACCCCCGGCGAGGGTTCGCCCTCTTTTCGTCTACGACGAAAATTCACCCACTCCTGCGCTTTGGAACGATAGGAGTATTTCGGCATCTGCGGATGCCGACAAGGGGCTTTGCCCCTTGACCCCACTTCCTTTTCTTCAGAGAAGCAAAAGGAAGCGAAAAGAAGCTAAAGCGCCCTGCGGGGCTTGACCTTTGGTAACGTGCGAGTCACTCCGCCCCCAATCCAAAGTGCGCATCCAACTGCTCCGTAAACGCCTTCGCCGCGTTGAAGCCCATCTTCTTCTGACGGTTGTTCATAGCTGCCACTTCGATGATAATGGCCAGGTTCCGCCCCGGCTTGACCGGGATGGTCACCGTGGGCACCTGCACGTCCAGCAGCGTCGTGTAGTGCTCCTCCAGACCCAGCCGGTCGTAGGCGCAGTTGTCCCGCCACAGCTCCAGATTCACGATCAGGTCGATGGTCTGGCTCTCCTTGACCGCGGAGATGCCGAACATATGCCGCACGTCGATGACGCCGATGCCGCGCATCTCCACGTAGTAGCGGATCAGCTCCGGCGACGAGCCCACCAGCGTGTCCGGACTCATCTTGGTGATATCGACAGCGTCGTCGGCGATGAGGCGATGGCCGTGCTTGATGAGGTCGATGGCGGTCTCGCTCTTGCCCACGCCGGACTCGCCCATGAGCAGCACGCCCTCGCCGTAGACCTCCATGAGCACCCCGTGGCGGGTGATACGGGGCGCCAGGTGGCTGCGCAGGGCGGCGGTCAGGTCGCTCATGAACTCACCGGTGACCTGGTTCGTCCGCAGCACGGTGCAGTCCTGTCGCTCGGCGGCGGTGTAGCATTCGGGGAAGATCTCCAGGTCGCGGGCGATGATGAGCGCCGGGATGCCGTGGGAGAAGAGGCTGTCGAAGAAGGTGAAGCGCTGACCGGTGGTCATGGTGCGCATATAGCTGTACTCCGCCTTGCCCAGCAGCTGGACCCGCTTTTCGTCAAAGTAGTCGTAGTAGCCCATCAGCTGCAAGCCGGGGCGGTTGATGCTGGTGACGTGGATCTGGGTCTGGTCGAACTGGCTGCTCTGTGCCAAGACCTCCAATTTGAATTCCTTTACGATCGAGGATAGGGGCACGCCCTTTTTTCCTTCCATGGTATCCCTCCTGTACGGCAGAAAGGCCGGTTTTTTCTGCCTCCAGTATACCTGTTTTTCCCCGCGCTGGCAAGGGCGGCGGGGTTTTGGAGGGCGGGGCGCGAAAAAGAGAAAAATTTTTTGATTTTTTTCGATCTTCCTCTTGATTTTTCCCAAATCATCTGCTATGATAATAAAGCTGTTTTTAACAAAGCTGCGAAGTTTTTTAAGAGGAGGTATGCAAAATGGCTAAGTGCGACTTTTGCGACAAGGGCGTAGTGTTCGGTATCCAGGTATCCCATTCCCATCGCCGTTCCAATCGCGCCTGGAAGCCCAACGTGAAGCGCGTCAAGGCAATCGTGAACGGCTCTCCCACTCACGTCTACGTCTGTTCTAGATGCCTCCGTTCCGGTAAAGTTACCCGTGCGTGATTTGTGCATTCACAAATAACAGCTCCTGCTTGCAGGGGCTGTTATTTGTTTTTATAGGGTCGGCTCCCTTGTGCAAAGGGAGCTGTCAGCGCAGCTGACTGAGGGATTGCCGGGGCTTGTACAGCGAAACAAAAGAACCACGCAACGTCTGAGATAGGCGTTGCGTGGTTCTTCTTTTGATATGCTCTACGTAGAAGGGCGAACCCCCAGGGCGGGTTAGCATAATTGCTCATCCTTGTACTCCTACCCGAACCGTCCCCCCGCCTGTTGACAGGCGGGGCCTACGCTAAAAACCTGCCCCCGGCAGGTTTTCTTAACGCTGCGGTCTGCGGATGCCGACCAGGGGCTTTGCCCTTGGAACCCACTTCATTTTCTCACTCTGTGTAAGTTCGATTGAGCCAAATCATAGATTTGGAATCTCACTTATCGAGAAGAAAACGAAGCAAAAAAAGCTTAAATGGCGCTGCGCGGCTTGAGATTTGTTAGTGACAGCCTCGTGTTACAGCGTAGCAGCCATAACGGCCTTAATGGTATGCATCCGATTCTCCGCCTCGTCGAACACGATGGACGCGGGGCCTTCGAACACCTCGTCGGTGACTTCCATGGCGTCACGCTGGAACCGTTCGCCCATCTCCTTGCCGATGGCGGTCTTATGGTCGTGGTAGGCGGGCAGGCAGTGCATGAATTTGGCCTGGGGGCCGGCGTTATCCATCAGCTGCTGGTTCACCTGGTAGGGGGACAGGTCGTTCAGACGCTCCTCCCACACTTCCACCGGCTCGCCCATGGACACCCACACGTCGGTATAGATCACGTCTGCGCCCTTGGTGCCCTCGATGGGGTCTTCGGTGAAGGTCAGGGTGGCGCCGCTCTGGTCGGCCAGTTTGCCGCAAATTTCCATCAGGTCGGCGGAGGGCCAATATTTCGCCGGGGCGCAGGCGGTGAAGTTGACGCCCATCTTGGCGCAGCCCACCATGAGGGAGTTGCCCATGTTATAACGGGCGTCGCCCATGTAGACGAAGTTGATGCCCTTCAGGCGGCCGAAGTGCTCCTGGATGGTCAGGAAGTCGGCCAGGATCTGGGTGGGGTGGAACTCGTTGGTCAGGCCGTTCCACACGGGCACGCCGGCGTACTGTGCCAGCTCCTCCACGATGCTCTGACCGTAGCCACGGTACTCGATGCCGTCGAACATCCGGCCCAGGACCCGGGCGGTGTCGGCGATGGACTCCTTCTTGCCGATCTGGGAGCCGGAGGGGTCCAGGTAGGTGGCGTGCATCCCTAAGTCGTGGGCGGCCACTTCGAAGGAACAGCGGGTACGGGTGGAGGTTTTCTCGAAGATCAGGGCGATGTTCTTGCCCACGAAGTCGTCGTGGCGGATGCCCTGCTTTTTCTTCGCCTTCAGCTCTGCCGCCAGATCCAGCAGGTACTGGATCTCGTCCGGGGTGAAGTCCAACAATTTCAAAAAGTTTCTGCCTTTCAGGTTCATCATTCCTAGCCTCCTGTCAACATTCACGGGGCGGTATCCCAGCGCCCGACGTCATAAACATAACGAATAATAGGGTTATTATACGCCCACCGGCAACCGTATGCAAGGGAATTGGTGGAAAACCGGAAATTTATGCAAAGGGACGGGGAGGGGTGGGGGCGAGGTGGGTGAACTTGACGAACGGGGTCGATTGTGTTATAACCGGAAGAGCATTTTTGAAACAATTCGAGGTGAGGAAAAATGAGCGCTGGGGTCGTCGCCACCCAAATGGCCATCATGTTCTTGTTCCTATTCATCGGTTACGGCCTGACCAAACGGGGTCATTTCTCGGCGGACACCAGCCGGGATCTGTCCTTCATCATCGCCAACATCTGCTGTCCGTCCATGCTGCTGGCCGGCATCTTCACCGCCCCCGCCATGACCGGACGGGAGCTGCTGGAGGGGGGCATCGCCACGGTGGTCATCTACATCATCCTCATCTTGCTGGGGCTGCTGGTGGGGCCGCTGCTGGGCATCCCGAAAGCGGAGCGGAAATTCTACCAGCTCATGACCATCTTCAGCAACGTGGGCTTCATCGGCTACCCGGTGGTCAACGCGGTCATCGGGCCGGAGGGGATGGCCTTCGCGGCGTTGTTCAACCTGGGGTTCAACCTGCTCATCTTCACCTACGGCATCGTCCTCCTGCGCCAGGGACAGGCCAGCGTGAACTGGAAGACCTTCCTGAATGCGGGCACCATCTCCGGCGTCCTGGCCATTGTGCTGCTGCTGACCAAGCTGACGGTGCCCACGCCGGTGGTGAGCTGCCTGAGCTACATGGGCAACGCCATGACCTTCTTCGCCTCCGCCATCATCGGCCACAGCCTGGCGGGGACGTCCTTCAAGAAGGTGCTGGAGAACAAGAAGACCTACGGGTTCATCGTCCTGCGCTACCTGGTGGTGCCCATTTTGTTGGGGCTGGCGCTGAAACGGGTGGTGAGCAATGACTTGCTGCTGAACGTGTTCCTGCTGCTGCTGGCCATGCCGGCGGCCAATATGCCGCTGATGATGGCGCAGGAGTACGACATGGACACGGACACGCTGACGGGGGGCATCGTGCTGAGCACGGTGTGTTCCATCATCACGATCACGGTTGTGGCTACGGTGGTCAATATGCTATAATTCATTCAACCAAAAGCAAAGCTTTTGGTTGAGAAAGCAGGACGGACAGGGTTCGATTGCGGACGCAAAAGTCACCCTGTCCGTCCTGAGAAGAGTTTTTTTCGACGTACATGCCGCCGAAAAAAACAGATTGCATTTTATTCCGTCACACGGTGACGGAACTCTGTGAGACAAATTTATTTTATATTATAATGTAGGAGGTACTGAGATGGAATTTAAGATGGATCATCAGAATTTCAACGTGGCGGATCTGGACAAGTCCATTGCGTTCTATGAGGAGGCGCTGGGGCTGCACGAGGTGCGTCGGAACGAGGCGGCGGACGGGTCTTATAAGATCGTTTACATGGGCAACGAGGTCTCCAACTTTCAGCTGGAGCTGACCTGGATGCGGGACCACCCCCAGAAGTACGACCTGGGCGAGTGCGAGTTCCACCTGGCCTTCCGGGTGGATGACTACCCCGCCGCTTACGAGAAGCACAGCAAGATGGGGTGCGTCTGCTATGGGAACGAGGCCATGGGGGTCTATTTTATCAATGATCCGGATGGGTATTGGTTGGAGATCTGCCCCTACAGAAATCGGAAATAAGAGAGTGGAGAAGAGCCTGGAACGTGTTGTTCTGGGCTCTTTTTGCGTGGGGTGTACGGAGAATGGGACAGGAGGAGTGGTAAAATCACAGTATAAAGGAGGAAATCTTATGGATGCAAAGAGACAAATGGATGCAAAGGGACAAATGGATGCAAAGAAACAAGCAGAATGGGACGCCGTTGACCGGGCGTTGGAGCAGTGGGCGAGGGACGGGGTCATCACTGAGCGCTGTCCCAACTGCGGGAAG
The DNA here is from genome assembly GCA_934597165.1 of uncultured Oscillospiraceae bacterium. Lineage (GTDB taxonomy): Bacteria > Bacillota > Clostridia > Oscillospirales > Oscillospiraceae > Onthomonas. The sequence goes on along the minus strand of CAKTQP010000019.1, from coordinate 501 downwards.
CTGCTGCGGTATGTGGAGCATGGGACTTCTTACGAGGTCAGCTGTCCGACACCGGGGTGTTTGTATGAAGGGTTTCGTGGGATATGAGGTATCACTATGTGATCTGCGACCAACCGGATGAGGTATTGTTCCACAAGCAGTGTGCGGCTTTGGAGCGCTACCTGCCGGGGCTGGAGAAGGAGGCGCTGCTGACCGATGTGGATGGGTCGCAGATACAGTGCTATCGCTTTCACGGGCGGGAGCTGGTGGTCAAGAACAGTTACTATTTGCAGGAGCTGACGGTGGACGCCCAGGAGGATTTGGAAGGGTGGTTTCAGAAGAAGGGGGAGGGGTGAAAAAATTCTCTCCCCCCTGCAACATTTCCCTGTTCTGAACTGTATCCTAAGCAGAAGGGCAAGACGCCCGACCCTCTACAAGAAAGGACTGTTGGATATGAAAAAACAGAACAAACTGCTGACCCTGGCGCTGTGCGCCGCTTTGACCTGCTCTCTGGCTGCCTGC
>CAKTQP010000018.1 GCA_934597165.1 uncultured Oscillospiraceae bacterium | reverse complement strand
CACCGGACGGCAGGTTTTCGGGGAACTGACTCCATTATATCAGGAAATCAAAGGAAGGAAAAGGGGAAATGTGAGAATCAGCCCTCCCGCTTGCGCACCGGGTAGCAGACCTCCGTGACAAACTCGTCCGGATTCTGGGTCTCTGCCGGACTGACGTGGTAGATGTTGAACATGGGGCCGCAGCACTCGTAGCCGTTGCCCGCCAGCCAAGCGACCACCGCCTCATTGGCCTCGCCGATGTGGGAATAGCCGCCCTGGAAGACGCAGCTGGCCACGGTCACCGGCGGCAGGGTGCGGAACTTCACGTGTTCGGTGTCCGGATAGGTCCCCTTCACCGTCTTCTGGGCTTCCACCTCCACGTCGGACTCCTTGAACTCCCCGTCCAGGAAGGTCACGCTGCAATAGCAGGGGTCGTCGGGCACCAGATGCAGGGGTGCGGTCTCCGAACAGAGCACGCTCCACACCATCCCTTCGTCCTCGTAGCGGGGCAGGGTCATGCGGACACAGGCAGCATAGCGTTCGGGCAGGGTCTTGACTGTCACATTGTATTTCATATTGTCGTCCTTTCTCAACCGTTTCCGCGCTGTCTCTAAAAGCCGCAGCTTTTGGGTTGTGTCCTCCCACAGAGCGGTCAGCTCCGCCTCCCGCACCTTCAAGTAGGCGTCCAAGGCCTCCCGGTCATCGTAGATGGTCAGGATCTCCCGGATGGCGGCCAGGCTGAACCCCAGATCCTTCAGCGCTGTGATGCGGAACACCTGGGACAGCTGGTTCTCGCTGTAGTAGCGATACCCGGTCATCGGGTCGATCTCGGAGGGGGTCAGCAGCCCTTTCTGGTCGTAGTGGCGCAGCATGCGGACACTGACTCTGGACAGTTTGGAAAATTCACCGATCTTCAGCATAGCGGTACCTCCGTGCTGGTTCTGATTTCTGAGCTCAAGGAGAGGATAAGGCCTGACACAGTGTCAGAGTCAAGGGGGAAGTGGAAAAAATTTTTCCGCACGAAAAACAGCTCCCATCGCAGTCATCCGATGAGAGCTGTCCACTGCCGCCGTCACGACGCCTTCTCGTCTCCAGCAGCCTGCTTGGCGTGGTAGATCTGCCGTCCCCGCCGCCAGTCCAGCAGCGTCCACAGGAGGGGCACCAGGACGATGACGCCGCTGCTGAAGGTCAAAGGCAGTTTCGCCACCCCAAAGGCGTACACCCCAGCCCCCACGATGACCAACGGGACGATGGCCCCCCAGGCCGGAGACTTCAGCCGACTCAGATAGGGCTGGATGAGCAGCAGGACGATCAATCCCGCCAGGATACGGATGATGCCCAATGTACTATTTGACATTTTAATTCCTCCCTCTTGCAAAAAACAAAGTTTTTGACGCCATTATACCGAAAATCTGACCAAAAAACAATGCCGCAGGTGTAAAACCTACGGCATCGCGTCCTATTTCCGCTTCCCTTTTCCCCGCACCTCCGGCACGGGCTTTTCCTCGTTCTTCGACCCCTTGGGCGTCCAATCCGGCCGCTTCATTCCCTGTTTTGCCATACTCACTGTCCCATTCCGATCAACTGTAGGATGATGCCATAGATAACACTGGAACCGATACCGAACACGATGACCGGCCCGGCGATGGTGAACATCTTGGCCGCCATGCCGGTGACAAATCCCTCGCTCTTGAACTCCATGGCCGGCGCCACCACCGAGTTTGCAAACCCGGTCACCGGCACCAGCGTCCCCGCTCCGGCATGCTTGGCGAGCTTGGCATAGATGTCCAAGCCGGTGAGCAGGGCGGAGAGGAGCACCAGCGTGATGGTCACCGCCGTCCCGGCGTCCGTCTTGCTCAGCCCCATATTCTGATACCACTCCTGGAACGCCTGTCCGATGCAGCAGATCAGACCGCCCACCACAAACGCCCACAGCATATTCTTCCACATAGGAGACGGTTTTGATTTCTCGTTGACCAATTTCCCATAGTCCTGGTCGGTCATATCCATCCAAATGCAACCCCTTTCCTGGCTTTTCCACAGTATGTCCCATTCGCCCAGAAAAAAACCGCCCTCCAAGTGGAGAGCGGTCAAAAACAGCATTTTTACTTGAACATCTTACTTGTCGAAGTCGTGTTCGAATTCGTTCACGGCTGCCAGCAGATAGGTGGAAGAATAAGCCATGCTGGGGCCTGCGCCGAAGCCGCCTGCGGCGACCATGGCAGCGTCCAGGATCTCCTGACGGGTTGCGCCTGCCTGGTAGGCGTTGTACACGTGTACCACGATGCAGTACTTGCAGCGATTGTAGGCGGCGATGCCCACGCTGATCAGTTCCTTGGTCTTCACGTCCAGTGCGCTGGCTTCAAAGGCAGCGTTCTGCAGGCTCATGAAAGCCTGGACGGTCATGCCCTCTTCCTTGGAGATGGTGTTAAGGCCATTCATAAAGTCATTCAAAATGTCTCTTACGTTTTCCATGGGATAACCTCCTAAAATAAGTATCACAAAACACTTCTTTTAGTATAAGTTAACCAATCTGAAAAAGCAACCCCGTTTTTACGCCTCCACCGACGCCTCTTTCTCAGCCGCTTCCTTTGCCGCCGCCTCCGCCGCCTCAGCTGCCTGCTGCGCCCGATGAGTGGCCAACATCACTTCCAGCCGGTTCTCCTCCTGGGACTCCAACAGCTCGCCGATGAGCTGGTTGGAGAGCAGGAACCCGGTGGGGGTAAAGTGCCACCGGCCGTTGTCCTCCTGCACCACCCAGCCGCTGTCCCGGAACAGCTCCAGCTTCTTTTCCACCGGCGTGAAATTCATCCGGAAGGTGCTGCCGTACTCGTTCCCTTCAATGCCTTCCACCGTGCGCATCCGGAGCATCAGATATTCATATCCCCGTTCCTCCGGCGGGATCATCTCCGAACTGTCCACGATGACGCCGCCATTGAGCATCCCGGAAATATACCCTTCCAGATCCCGCACATAGCTGTACCGGCGACCGCCAAAGTCAGAGTGAGCGGAAGGCCCAACCCCCACATACTCCTGTCCCATCCAATACTTCATATTGTGCCGAGAGCGATACCCCTCCTTGGCGAAGTTGGACACCTCGTACTGTTCATAACCCATCTCCGCCAGCCGGTTCACCGCCCACAGATATTCGTCCGCCTGGTCGTCATTGCTCACCAGATTCAGCTCATCCTGCCGCTGCCACAGGGGCGTCCCCTCCTCCAACGTCAGGGCGTACATGGAGATGTGCTCCGGCTCCAGCGCCAAAATGGCCTCCACCGACTCCTGCCACGCCTCCATGGTCTGGTCGGGCAGTCCGAAGATCAAGTCCAGGTTCAGATTCTGGAACCCGGCCTTTCGGATCATTCCCACAGCCCGTTCCGCCTGCTCAAAGGTGTGCAGCCGGTTCAGCAGGGACAGCTCCTCGTCGTGGGCGGACTGCACCCCCATGGAGATGCGGTTCACGCCGCCGTGGCGCAGGGTACGCAGCAGGGACGGGGTCACGCTGTCCGGGTTCACCTCTACGGTGATCTCGCAGTCTCTGGCCAGGTGATACTCCTTGTGGATGGCCTTGAACAGCTGCTTCAGGGCGCTCTCCGGCAAAATGCTGGGGGTGCCGCCGCCCAGATAGATGGTGTCCAGCACATACCCCTCTGTCCGGGGCGCCAGCTCCTCCAGGTTCAGCAGCAGCGCCCGGACGTAATCCTGCATCCGATCCTCGCTGTTGGCCAGGGAGTAGAAGTCGCAGTAGTCGCATTTTCGCCGGCAGAAGGGCACGTGGATGTACAGCCCCAACCTGCGTCCCCGCAGGTCTCGCATCCGTTTCCGCTGTAATTTCAGCTCTCGTTTTTGGTGCTGGCGAATTTGTTTTTTCATTGCCGTTCCTCTCCTCCAGGGCACAGGCCCCGTTTCTGGTAATCTGGTAACATTATAAAGGATTATGGGGATTTTGCAACTGGAATCCTGACGAAATTCACGCAAACCTTGACACCGTTCCCGCTCCTGCGCTATCCTTAGATTTGTTTATTCTGTTTCCGAACCGGGAGGATCACCGAAATTGTCAACACTCACCTTTTCAATCACCCCAGAACAGGACGGCCATCGCCTCTCCCGCCTCCTGCGCACAGACTGCCGCTGCTCCGCCCGCCTGGTCAAGCAGCTGAAGTACCTGCCGGACGGGATCCTGCTGGACGGTGTGCGCGCCTTTTTAGACCAGCGTGTGTCCGTCGGACAGAGACTTACCCTGAATTTGCCTCCCGATCCACCTTCGGATATCGTCCCCTGTGAAGGCCCTCTAGACCTCCTCTACGAGGACGAACATCTCCTGGTGGTGAACAAGCCTCCCTACGTCCCCGTCCACCCCGGACCGGAGCATCATGAGGACTCGTTGGGCAACTTTTTGACCTGGCATTACCTGCAAAACGGCACGCCCCACACCTATCGGCCGGTGAATCGGCTGGATCGTTCCACCTCCGGTCTCATGTGCGTGGCGAAGGACGGATACACCCAAGAACTGCTAAAATTACAACTGCACACCCAATCTTTTTCTAGGATATATACAGCGTGTTGCCACTGTTTCGTGCCACTGGTACAACATTTCGTAAACGCCCCTATCGCACGTCAAAAAGACAGTGTTTTGAAGCGGGAAATTCGTCCCGACGGCGCGCCTGCGCTGACCTATTTTCAGCTGCTGGAACGCCGCGGCGATCGCGCCCTCCTGGCGCTGAAATTGGCCACCGGACGCACCCATCAGATTCGCGTCCACATGGCCTCCATCGGCTGGCCGCTGCTGGGCGATTTCCTCTATGGACAGGAGGAACCGGAGGTCATCGGCCGCACTGCGCTACACTCCTGGCACCTCTCTTTTCTCCATCCCATAACGGGTGAAAAACTGGAGTTTACCACCCCACCGCCACCCGATTTCACCGCCCTCTTCCCCCACTATCGCTACCCCGACCCTGCCACCCTCGATTTTGGAAAGGACACCTCATGCTGATCGACTTCCACACCCACGCCTTCCCCACTCCCCTGGCCGGACGCGTGGTGTACAACTTCGCAAAAATCCGCCCCATCCCTTCCCCCACGCCGGAAAACCTCTTCGCCCACGAAAAGCTGGCCGGCGTTGACCGCATGGTCAACCTGCCTGTGGCCTTCCGGCCGGACACCGTGTCCCACGTGAACGACTTCGCCTTCCAGCTCCAGTCCCCCACCTACCTCACTCTGGCCGCCATCCACCCGGACAGTCCCGACGTGCTGGAACAGCTGGAGGAGCTGAAGCACCAGGGGGTCAATGGGGTGAAGCTGCACCCGGAATTGCAGATTTTTGACCTTGAAGACCCGAAATACAAGCCATTGTACAACAAAATCGGCGATTTAGGACTCATCACCGTCCTCCACTCCGGCATTTCCTTTTCCTCCAAGGTGCCCCAGCTGACCCCCAGTGTCTACCTGCCCATGGCGGCACAATTTAAAGGCGCACCGGTGGTGCTGTCCCACATGGGCGGCACCCGCATCACCAAGGAAGAGCGTGCCATCGCCATGGACTTGCCCGTCTACGTGGATACCTCCCTGTCCCCCCTGCTCATCCAGCCGGACGATTTCCTGCGCCAGCTGGAGGGGTTCGGCGTGGAACGGGTCCTCTTCGGCAGCGACTTCCCCTACGCCCTGCCGGAGGACATGCTGACCTACTTAGAAGCGCTCCCCCTGACGCCGGAGGAGCGACAGGCCATCTACTGCGACAACGCCATCCGCCTGCTGGATTGGCCCCTCTGAGGGTGAAAAAAGCAGCTGCTTGTCTACAGAAAGCAGCTGCTTTTTTATTTCGACTTTTCATCTCACTGACATGACCACTGGTCAGACATACCCCAGCAGTCCCCGCACCGACACTTCCCCGCTGGTCACCGTCTCGCGGGTGCCGTCCGGGTAGCGGACGATGAGGCCGAACTGATCGTCAATGTCCTCGGCAAACCCCACCTTCGGCTCCCGTCCTGTCCGGAGCACCTGCACCTCCTTGCCCAGGGTGATGCAGGCGGCGCGGTAGCGCTCTAAATAGTCCCCTTTTCCGGTCAGCCACGCGGTGTACATCTGATCCAGGCTGTTGACGATTTCTGCCACCAGCGGCCCCCGTTGCAGAGGCTTACCGACTTCCATCGCCAAAGAACCAGCGATTTTCTGAATTTTTTCGGGAAAATCTGTTGTTACTTCATTGACATTTAATCCAATTCCAGGTACAATATACTCCAGCGTGCCACACTCCCCCTCAATGGCCATCTCGGTGAGTATCCCACCGACCTTTTTCCCGGCCAGCAGGAGGTCGTTGGTCCACTTGATGTCCAAGTGCAGACCCGTCGCACGCTCCACCCCTTCACATACCGCCACGGCGATATACGCCGTCAGGTTCAGTGCCTGTGCCGGCTCCACTGTCGGCTTCAGGAGAACACTCAGGTAGATGCCCTTGTCCTGGGGAGAGTGAAATTCCCGGCCCAAGCGACCACGGCCGCCGGTCTGGCAGTTCGCCACCGCCACTGTGCCGGAGGGCAGGTTGTGGCTCTCCCGCTTCAGATAGTTGTTGGTGGAGTCCACCTCCTGGAAACAGATCAGCCGGTTCCCCAACTGCTCCGTATGCAGATAAGGTCGGATCTCTCCCTCTGTGACCAGGTCAGGCGAGGTGACCAGCCGGTACCCCTTCCGGGTAGCGGATTCGATGTGGTATCCGTCCTGGCGCAGGCCGTTGATGGCCTTGTTCACCGCCGCTCGGCTGACCCCCAACTGTTGACTGATGACCTCACCGGACAGGTAGTCCTGTTGCTGTTTCAGCATGGCGAGTATTTCTTGTTTTCCCATTGCGTGTCCCATCCTCTCTAGCGTGACAGATTTTGATGCTGTCCTATTCTAGCATGGACGCGCAGGATTGGCAATTCACCCGCCGAAAAACAATCGCACCGCCCAGCTGGCGGCCACGAACCCGCACAAGTCCGCGCACAGTGCTGCCGGAATGGCATAGCGGGTGTCCCGGATGCCAGCGGCGCCGAAGTAGACTGCGATGGTGTAGAAGGTGGTCTCGGTACTGCCCAGCATCACCGCTGCCGTGCGGCCGATGAGGGAATCGGGTCCATAACTCTGAATGAGCTCCGACCCCACCCCCAGGGCGCCGCTGCCACTGACGGGACGGATGAGCAGCAGCCCCACCGTCTCCGGCGGGATGCCCAGCAGATGCAGCACCGGCGCCAGCGCCTGCGCCAGCCAGTCCAGGAGACCGGACGCCCGGAGCATATGCACCGCAGTCAGCAGACCCACCAGGGCGGGCAGGATGCGCAGGAGGATCTTCATCCCATCCATCGCGCCGTCGGCCAGACCCTGATACACATCCACTTTTTTCACCGTGCCCGTGATGGCCACAGCGGCCAAGATACCCGGCACCAACAGAGCAAAAAACAACGTCACTTCCCTTCACCTCCACACCCGTCGGAGCAGCTTGGCTGCACAGATGCCAGCCGTTACCGACAGGACAGACGCCAGCCACACCGCAGGCAGAATGTCAAAGGGTGTGCTGCACCCTGCCCCACTGCGCACTGCCGCGACGGTGGTGGGGATGAGCTGGATGGAGGCGGTGTTGCAGACGATAAAGAGACACATCTCATCGGTGGCCGTGCCGCCGCTCCCCTGTTTCATCCGACGTACCGCTTGGATGCCCAGGGGCGTCGCCGCGTTGCCCAGCCCCAGGAGATTGGCGGACACGTTGGCGGCGATCTTCTCCATGGTCTCCGGTTGGCGTGCTGCCTCCGGAAAGAGCCGACCCAACAACGGTCGCAGCATCCGCTCCAATCCGCTGAGCAGACCGCACCGTTTCATCACTTCCATGACCCCGCACCACAGGCACAGCACCCCCGCCATGGACAGGCAGAGCTGAATGGCAGCCGCCGCCCCCTCCGTGGCCGCAGCGGACACCTGTGGCATCCGACCGGTGGCCAGTCCGAACACCAGGCTAGCCGTCACCATGACCGTCCATAACACCGTCATCGCCATCAAAACCATCCCCCTTATCGCTTTCACCCTTATGAGGCAGGGGGAGGAGGTATGCCCATTGGGCGGGAAAATTTTATGTTTGTTTCATGCAAACCCTATCCACACACATAGCAGAAAAATCTAAATCACACACACTCTTCTCTGCTGTGAGGGTTTGTTATATAAAGAAAGGAGCCCCCTTATGAAATCGACCGGTATCGTTCGTAAAGTTGACGAATTGGGACGCATCGTCCTTCCTATTGAACTGCGCAGAACGCTCGACATCGTTGAGAAAGACGCGCTGGAGATCTATGTTGATGGTTCTTCCATTATCCTGAAGAAGTATCAGCCCTCCTGCATTTTCTGCGGTGATGCAAAGGACATCATCCACTACAAGGATAAGAACATCTGCAGCGCTTGCCTGCAGCAGCTCCAGGAGCTTTAAGCACAAAGGCTATCTTACAATTTTTACATGACACAAACCAAAACGCCGCCTGTTTTTGCAACAGACGGCGTTTTTTTATCATTCTCGAAAATGCAAGCACTCTGATTTCATGCTCAATTTACCAGACTTTTTTGATACAGCTCATTCTTACCCAGTCCCGTCTCCGCTGCCACACGCTTGGCCGCTTCCTTCCGAGACAGTCCTTCCGCTTCCATCAGCTGCACCATCCGTTCCACCCCCGCTTCCAGGGTCACCCGCTCCGGCTCCTGGTGGGGCGCGCCTTCCACGACCAAAACGAACTCGCCCTTAGGCGGGTTGGCGTCATAGTAGTCCACTGCCTCCCCCAGGGAGGTGCGCCGCACCTCCTCGTGGAGCTTGGTCAGCTCCCGACAGAGGGAGATGCGCCGGTCTGCACCAAAAGCCTCTCGCAGGTCTGCCAGGGTGGCGGGCAGCTTGTGGGGGGCTTCGTAGAAGATCATCGTGCGCTCCTCCGCCGCCAGGGACTGCAAATGGGCACGGCGGTTCTTCTTGTTCATGGCCAAAAAGCCCTCAAAGGTGAAGCGACCAGTGGGCAGCCCGGACACCGCCAGGGCGGTGATGAGGGCACAGGGGCCAGGGATGGCCACCACGGGAATATCCGCCTGGGCACAGCTCTGCACCAGCAGTTCACCGGGGTCGCTGATGGCCGGTGTACCGGCGTCTGTCACCAGGGCACAGCTCTCACCCGCCATGAGACGCCCTAAAATGGCCTCTCCGCTGTTTTCCGTGTTGTGACGGTAATAACTGACCATTGGTTTTTTGATGCCCAAATGATTCAAAATCTTCACCGAGACTCTCGTATCCTCCGCGGCGATGAAATCCACCTCCGCCAGGGTGTCCACGATCCGCTGGGACAGGTCGCCCAGGTTGCCGATGGGGGTGGGTACCAGATATAAGGTTCCTGCCAAAACTCACACGCCCTTTCTCAATCCCGCGAGCATTTTTCCGCGTCGATGGCCAGCACCACCATCAGTGCCAGCAGCGCGTCCTCCGGACGCTCCACGTCGATCACATAGGTGTCCGTCCAGTGCAAGAGCTCCTTGGTGATAGTGGCTACCAGCCGGCCGCTGCCGTCCAGAATCCGGTAGTCCCACTCCATGAACTGCCCTTCCACATACCAGCCGTTGCAGTCCAGGGTGAACTTAGGCCGGAGGAAGGTAAATTCCTTCCGGATGCAGCCCACATAAGTATCGCCCAGGTAGATCTCAAACTTGGGCAGCAGGGTCAGCACCTTTTCTTGCAAAGTGGCGATGGCGTTGCCCAGGGCGTCGTGGATCTCCAGATGGTGGCCGAAGGAGAGCTTGCCCTCCACGGTGTAGACGGTGGCGCCGGTCTCGTCATAGATGTCATAGCTGTCGAACCAGGAAAAAAAGCGCTGTTTAAAGAGCAGTTTCATGGGTGATCTCCTTTCTCCATTGCGCGTTAAATTCGTTGACGAACAGGGTCGGCAAAACCTTCAGCCCCGGCCGTCCCATCCGCACCCCTTCCACCAGGACGATCTTAGGCGGATGGGTGGGAGAATGCTGCACCAGCTGGAGCCGCTTGGGTGCTATCCCGCTGCGCTCTAAGGCGGAAAACAGGGCCGCCAGCCGCTCTGCACGATAACAGAGTGCAAAGCGTCCCCCCGTGTGGAGCAGCCAGCCAGCGGCCGCACACAACCCCTCCACCGTACACGCTTCCTCGCTGCGAGCGGTCTTCCGGGCACCTTCGGCGGTCTTGCCGGTGTTGGGAGCGAAATAGGGCGGGTTGGAGATGACCAAGTCGTACCCGCCGGGACGGGGTGCCCACTGGCGGTAGTCGTTCAGGTCACCCTGGTGGATGGTGCCGGTCAGGCCGTTGGCAGTCAGGTTGCAGGCAGCCAGCTCCGCCGAGTCCGGCACGATGTCGATGCCGTCCAGGGTCAGCTCCTGCTGCCGCTGTGCCAGCAGCACCCCCAGCACCCCCACGCCGCAGCCCAGGTCGAAGACCTTCTCCCGCCGGTGGAGAGTGGCAAACTGCGCCAACAGCTTGGAATCGGTGCCCAGCTTGGGCAAGTCCTCCCGCTGGTGCAGCTGATACTGCTCCAACTGCTCCACGCTGTCCCATTGAACCATATGACACGCCCCCTTTCGTTGCTCCCATTATGTCAGCCATTCGCTTTTTTGTAAAGATTTTTGCGCAAAGATGTCCACATCAGGACTCGTTGACCAGCTTTCCGGTCATGTGCTCCGGCGTCAGCGCCAGGCAGAGGGTGTGCGCGCCGGACTTCTCCCATTCCTGTTGGGCGTAGGTCGGGTCGTCAGTGAATTTGGCACAGAGGTTTCTGCAAATTTCCTCGGTTTTTTGCACATCCTCCACCTTCTGGATACGGCCGAAGACGATGACGCTCTTGATATTTAGCGCCCATTCCCCTTCCCGTCGGAACCCCTGGTCGTATACGCAGAAGGACGCCTTGTCGCAGCGCTGGATGGCGTCAATTTTGTGCCCGCTCTTGGCGCCGTGGAAGTAGATCTTTCCGTCCGCCTCGCAGTACCAATAACTGAATGGGCAGCCCGTAAGGATACCCGTCCTCCCCCATCAGGGACAACACGCCGCGGGGTTCCTGTTTCAGCACCTCCACGCACTCCTGCTGAGTCAGCTGCTGCTTCCATCTTCTCATTGCTGGGAACATCGTTTCTCCTTTCCCGAAAGAAAAGCGGTGTGGCAGATGCCACACCGCTTTGTGATTGTCAGAATGAACTTATTCTTCCTGCATTGCCTTTGCTTCGTCGATAGCCTTCTGCTGTGCAGCGGGAGGACAATCTTCGTAACGGACGAAGTGGAAGGTGAAGGAGCCACGGCTCTGGGTCATAGCGCGCAGTTCGATGGCGTAGTTGCTCATTTCAGCCATGGGAACTTCAGCGGTGATGATCTGGTCGCCGTCCTTGGTGGGATCCATGCCCATGACGCGGCCACGGCGCTTGTTCAGGTCGCCCATGACGTCGCCCATGTAGCTGTCGGGCACAGTGACCTTCAGTTCGCCAACCGGTTCCATCAGGACGGGGCTTGCTTCGGGCAGAGCGGCCTTGTAAGCCAGCTGTGCTGCGGTCTTGAAGGCGATTTCGGAGGAGTCAACGGGATGATAGGAGCCATCATACAGGACTGCCTTCAGGTTCACGACGGGATAACCTGCCAGGACGCCATGCAGGCAAGCTTCACGCAGGCCCTTTTCAACAGCGGGGAAGTAGTTGCGGGGCACGCTGCCGCCGAAAACTTCCTCTGCGAATACCATTTCTTCTTCTTCACACGGTTCGAAACGCACCCAAACGTCGCCATACTGGCCGCTGCCGCCGGTCTGCTTCTTGAACTTACCCTGCTTTTCCACAGTCTTGCGGATCTTTTCACGATAAGGCACGCGAGCGGTATCCAGGACTGCTTCCACGCTGAAGCGGCTCTTGAGCTTGGAGACCAGGACGTCCAGCTGGATGTCGCCTGCGCCGGCGACGACCATCTGATGGGTCTCTGCGTTGTTAGTGACGGAGAAGGAGGGATCTTCTTCGTTCAGACGGTTCAGGCCCACACCGATCTTATCTTCCTGGCCGCGAGTCTTGGGAGCGATAGCTTTGGAGAAGACGGGTTCTGCGAAAGGGATGGGATTCAGAGCCACGCCCTTAGCGCTGATGGTGTCGTTGGTCTTGAGCTTGTCCATCTTTGCGATGGCGCCGATGTCGCCGGTAGCGATGCTCTTGACTTCCTCGATGGACTTCTTGCCGCGCATGATGTACATACGGCCCATCTTTTCGCTGTCGCCGGTACGGCTGTTGGTCAGAGGCGCGTCGCCGGTCAGGGGGCCGTTGATGACCTTGACATAGGAGTACTTGCCATACTGGTCAGAGACAGTCTTGAACACGAATGCCACGGTATCGCCGTCGCCTACGGTCAGCTCGATGGCTTCGCCGTCAGCGTCGGTGCCTGCCACGGGCAGACCTTCGGTGGGGTTGGGGACCAGGTCGATGACAGCCTTCATAAAGGTTTCAGTCCCCAGGCCGGAGAAAGCGCTGCCGCAGAACACGGGGATCAGGGAGCCTTCCTTGACGCCTGCGCGCAGGCCGGTAGCCACTTCGTCAGCGGTAAATTCTTCGCCCTCGAAGAACTTTTCCATCAGCTCTTCGCTGGTCTCTGCCACGTTCTCCATCAGAGCCATGTAGGATTCTTCCACAGCATCAGCAGCGTCAGCGGGGACATCTTCTGCCACGGTCTTGTTCTTGTTCATGGTGTAAGCCTTCTTGCCCACCACGTCGATGACGCCGGCGACCTTTTCACCGTCGAACTTGGGGATGACCAGAGGAGTGACGGCGTTGCCGAACTTTTCCTGCAGCTTTGCCACGACAGCGTTGAAGTCGCCGTTGTCTTCGTCGGTCTTGGAGACGTAGATCAGGCAGGGCAGGTTGCGGGCCTTGATCTCCTTGTAAGCGCGTTCTGCACCCACGGAGATGTCGCCCTTTGCGGGCAGGACGATGACGGCAGCGTCAGCCACCTGTAGAGCGGCCAGGACGTCACCATTGAAGTCGAAGTTGCCCGGAGTGTCCAGGACGTTGATCTTGCAGCCGCCGAATTCGACCGGAGCCAGAGCGGTAGCGATGGTGATCTGACGCTTGATTTCTTCGGGATCATAGTCACAGACTGTGTTGCCGTCCGCGGTCTTACCCAGGCGGTCAGTGGCACCAGTCAGATACAGCATACTTTCAGCAAGCATGGTTTTGCCCACGCCGGAGTGACCCAGCAGGCAGATGTTACGGATATTCTCAGCGGAATAGCTCATATTACATTCTCTCCTTAAACCTGTTTTCAGCATCTCAGACGGTTACGTCTGCTAATACGCATGATCATTATGATATTATACTGCATTTTCTACCGATTGACAATGGTATTTTCTCAATCTTTCGGCATTTATTCTGAAATTGACCGGTCAACCCTCCCCCAAGATGACCGCTTTGACGGCATCGAAGGAGTCCGCCTCCCAGGTGGGACGGATGTGGGTGTCGTTGGGCTTGTGCTTGGGGTTGTACCAGATGGTGTCCAGGTTGCCGTTGACGCCCCCCAAAATGTCCGAGCTGAGGCCATCCCCTACGATGACCGTCCGACGCCAGCGCTCCGGGGTCATGCCAAGATCGTCATAGACCAGCTCAAAATAGGCACGCTCCGGCTTCCGGACACCCATGACGCCGGAGATGTACATCTTCTTAATATACTGCCGGATGGGCGACCGCTCCAGCCGTCCCTCCTGTGCCTCTTTGATACCGTTGGTGACGATGTACTGCTGACAATAGGGTGCCAGTGCCGCGCACAATTCCTCCGCCCCCGGCAGCAGGATGCTGTTGCGCCCCAGGGCTTCGATGTACTGCTGATTGAGCTGGTTGGCGTTCAAATTTCTCAGCCCCAGCGCCTCCGCAAAGTCCCGGAAGCGAATATACTCCAGCTCTTCCAACGAGATTTCGCCCTTGTCGAACCGTGCCCACAACTGGTCATTGAGACGCACGTAGGTCTGGATGTTCTCCTCGGTCTCCGGGATGCCGTTGGCACGGTACACCTCCCCCAACGCCAGGCGCTGGGACTGGTCGAAGTCGAACAAGGTGCGGTCGGCGTCAAATAGGATTACGTCATAGCGTTGTTTCATCTCAGTTCCTCCTGAACCCTTGCCGCTCCCCGGTGGGCTATGGTACACTAGAGCCACGAAGAAAGAGGAGCGTGTATGTTATGTCTCAAACGGTACTCATCACCGGCGCCAGCCGGGGCATCGGGGCGGAGACCGCCCGTCGTTTTGCCGCCGGCGGTTATCAGGTCGCTGTCAACTATTTTCAGTCCAAGGACGCCGCCTTCGCCCTCTGCGACCAGATCAGCAACGGGGCGTTCCCGGTCTACGGGGACGTGTCCGACTCCGCCCAGGTGCACGCCATGGTGGATGAGGTCTTTGCCCACGTTGACCACCTGGACGCCCTGGTCTGCAACGCCGGTATCAGCCTGCCGGGGATGCTCCTCCAGGACGTGACCGACCAGCAGTGGTCGGACGTGCTGTCGGTGGACGCCAGTGGGGTATTCTATGCCGTCCGAGCGGTGTTGCCCCATATGCTCCACCAGCACGCCGGGCGGATCATCACCGTCTCCTCCATGTGGGGACAGGTGGGCGGCGCCTGTGAGGTGGCCTACTCTGCCGCCAAGGGTGCGGTCATCGCCTTTACCAAAGCCCTGGCGAAAGAGGTGGCGCCCTCCGGCATCCTGGTCAACTGCGTCGCCCCCGGCGTCATCGACACGGAGATGCTCTCCATGGCCCCGCCGGAAGCCCGCGCCATGCTGGAGGAGGAGACCCCCATCGGTCGGTTGGGACAGCCTTCGGACATCGCTGAAGCGGTGTTCTACCTGGCTTCCCCGGCGTCCAGCTTTTTGACCGGGCAGGTCATCGCCCCCAACGGTGGTCTCATCATTTAAGTGGTTCTACTAGAACGCCACGCCTTTCGGCGTGGCGTTTCTGTTTTTGTTTTCAGAACTTATCCACCGTAACAGAGATCAGCAGATTGGGCACCAACCACAGCAGCAAGAACAGCAGCATATTCAAGGAGCTGAGGGACAAAAATGCCCCGATAAAGGTCAGGTAGAAGGCCAGCACCAAGCCCACCACGGAAGCCAGGATGGTCAGGATATTGTTCAGCCGCACCACCATCCGCAGACGGCGGGCGCCGATGATGGCTTCGGTGAAGGGACCCAGCCCGTCCCGGCGCACCAGAGCGCCCAGGATGGGGTTGTGCTCCTGTCCCGGATCGGACAGCTCGTAGCGGCGTTTGATCTCCGGGTACTCCATCTTGTTGGTAGGCAGCTGGAAGCGCCGGTGGAGCATGGCCGGGGTGATGTTGAAATCTCGGGTCACCAGTACCGGCTTCACGCCCGCTCGGATGAGGGACTGGAGTGCCCCACGAATCCGCCGAGGCTGCTCGTATTTCAAGGAGAAGATGGCCTGCAACTGTCCGTTGATGGCGCAGAAGATGGCCTCTTTCACGTACTCACCCTGCTGGAGGGGGATGTGCATGACGGTCATGAACCCGGCGGTGCCGATCATGACCTGTTCTCCACGGATGGTGGCCACCAGACCGCCGGCTTCGTGGTAGTGCATGGAGTCCACCCGGCGGAAGAAGCCGCCCTGGATATGTACCAGGTCACTGAACAGCTTGGTCAGCCCGCTGCCTGACGCCTGGATCATGGAGGCAGTGCAGCCGGTGACCCGTTCCAAGGGGGTGCCGTTGAAGGTCTTGATGCCCTGGGACTTGACGCTGCCCACGGGGAACAGGTCGTCGTCCTTGAGCAGGATATTGGCGTCCCCTTCCATGGACAGCACCCCGTCCCAACCGGCCAGGGCTACGGTGCCGCTGAGTCGTTTGGTCAGGCGCAGGAAGGGCTGGCTGTAGGCCAGCATCCCGGCCAGGGGCGCACCGGCGGTGAGTGCCACCGACAGGCACCAGAGGATGCGTTCGGGATGCAGCCGTCCCACCGAGGCGATGAGAGCGAAGAGGACAGCGGCCACAACGACCAGGGGCACGACCACCTGCTGGATGCGCTGGGCACCGTCCGGGCTTTGGATCTGCGCACCGAACTGCTCCGCCGTGCCCGACTCCTTGGCGAAGGCACTGCGACCCTCCCATTTGTCGCTGTCCAGGGTCACGCGATAGGGGGAAGCGGACAGGCTGGCGGTCTCGCAGGCTTTCGCCAATCCCTTCTTCCGGTCGTACAACCCCCACAGGCAGGCCAGGATGGAGCAGGACGCCAGCGCCGAGAAGGGCAGCAGGCCGTCCCGCCCCACCAGGCAATACCAAATATTATCCAGCAGCGTGGCGGCCACACTGCAAACGGTCAAGGTGTGGGCCCCCAGCCGTCCCCGCTTGGGAGCGGTGATGCCCAGCCACAGCACGTCCAGCCCCAACAGGCAGGCCACGCCCATGCCCCACAGCAGGATGGCAGCGGTGACTTGGGTCTCCACCTGGAAGAACTGGGGCAGCGGCAGGGTGCCGTCGGCGGCGATGGTCAGGTAGAGCAGCACCACACACACAGCGAAGAGCACTTGGATGCGGAATTTCATCTTGCTCAGTCCCTTGCTGTACCGTTTGGCCAGCTCGCTGGGGGGAATGTCCTCTTCCGGCTTGATGAGGCGGCGGGGTTTCCGTTCCCGGTGCCACTTTTTCCGCCGGACGGGTCTTTCTTCGTCGGTGGCGGGAATATACTTCTCCTGCAGCTCTTCTTCCGGATCCAGCGGCTCCGACTGCTCATACATCTCGTCGGCGTAGTGCAGAGCTTTCTCAGTCACTCGCCCTACCACGTCCCGGAAGGGCTTGAGCTTGGAGACAGGCATCTGGATGACGTTGTCCCGCTGCCCCTCCTCCGACGGCTCCTGTGCCTTGGGGATGAGGGTGCGCTTCCAGTTCCGGACGGTGGCCTCGACAGCCTTCTTCCGCCGCACCTTTTTCCGCGCCTTCTCCTCCTGCGCCTCCTGGTGTGCACGAGCCTTGCGCATCTGCGCCGCCCGTTCCTCCTGTTTCCGCAGGGTCTCTTCACTATAGGTGTCCCCCAATGCGGAGGTCACCTGTTCTTGGATGAACCGCTCGGTCTCCTCCTGCTCCTCCTCCGATTCCACATCGGTCTCCGGCACAGGGATTTCCTCCGGCTCCGCTTCCGTCGCCGCTTCCCCTTCCGCAGCCGCTTCTTCCGCTGCTTCCGGTGCGTCCTCAGTCTCCTGGGCAGGCGGCGTGTACTGCTCCTCCAGGGCTTCCTCTAAAATCTCTTCCAGATCGTACTGCGGCTCCTCTGTCTCTTCCGGCTGCGGGATCTTCTTGGTCTCCTGCTCCGGTTCCGCCGTCAGCACATCGTTTCTTGTTTCGTCCTTCATGGCTCTCCTCAAATAGGCGTTCCGCCCTCAGCTCAGCCGCTGGCGCACTGCTTCATAGAGCAGGATGGCCGCCGCAGCCGAGGCGTTTAGGGAATTGATCTTCCCTTTCATGGGGATACTGACAGTAAAATCGCAGGTCTCTGCCACCAAACGGCTCATGCCGCTGCCCTCGCTGCCGATGACGATGGCGGCCGGACCCTTCAAGTCCGCTTCATACAGAGACGTGTTCCCGTTCATCTCCGCGCCGAAGATCCACACGCCCCGCTTTTGCAGCTCCTTCATCAGCGCCGTCAGGTTGGGCACCCGTGCCACTGGGATATGGGACACGGCACCGGCGGAGGTTTTGGCCACGATGGCGGTCAGACCGGCGCTGCGCCGCTTGGGGATGACCACCCCGTGGGCGCCTGCGCACTCCGCCGTCCGGATGACCGCACCCAGGTTGTGGGGGTCGGACAGCTCGTCGCAGATGACGATCAGGGGCGCTTCCCCCCGTTCCTCCGCCCGCTGGAAAATATCCTCGATGGAGGCGTACTCCCGGACGGCAGCCACGGCGATGACGCCCTGATGGGCGTGGGTGCGGGACATCTCGTCCAGCTTCCGCCGGTCGGCGTTGACCACCACCACGCCGTTTGCCCGGGCGGTGTTGGCGATGTGACCCAGGGCGCTGTCGGTGTCCCCCTTGGCCAGGTAGATCTTATCAATGGCGGTCCCGGCACGCAGTGCCTCGATGACCGCGTTGCGTCCTTCAATGACGCCATCCGCTTCGGCATCCCGCTGGGGCGGGCGTTTGCGGTATTCTTTCATCGTTTCTTCAACTCACTTTATCAGTCTCAGCTGGCATCCCCCACAGATGGGCGGATACACATAGAGATTATTATAACATAAAAAACGGCGCAGAAAAAGCACTATGCTTCCTGTTTTTCCCGCTGTTTTTTACAGTTTATTCACTTTCCATTCCTTGTATTTGTCTAACCCGTATGTTAAGATTAGAAACACATTATGGATTCATCCTCTGGAAGAAGGTTTTGCCTTGAAGTTAAGCAACAAAAAGAATTCCGGCGGCAAGAAGAATTCCCCCAACATCATGGGACTGATCTCCCTGGTGGTCTGGGCGCTCATCATCACCGCCCTGCTCAACTACTTTTTCTCCTTCGCCTCCACCGCCAATGCAGTCGAGGTGAAATTCAGCGACTTCATCACCCTGGTCAAGGAAGACAAGGTGGAAGAGGTGAAGCTGGAGAGCAACAAGTATACATTCACCTTGAAAAAGGAGGCGCAGCGGGGCTGGCTGACCGAGTACTACGCCGATGACAAGGACGTAGACCCAGCCAAGGCGGAGATGCCCACCCTCTACACCGCCCCCCTGAACTACACCGACCTGGCGCTGCTGTTCGACCAACACAAGGTGGTCTACTACACCCCCTACCAATCGGACAGCGCCATCACCAACTTCCTCCTGACCTATCTCCTGCCCATGGCGGTCATGGTGGTCGCCATGATCTTCATCTTCCGGACGCTGGGCTCTAAGATGGGCGGCGGCTTGGGCAGCGTGGGCAAGTCCAACGCCAAGATGTACGTGGAAAAGTCCACCGGCGTCACCTTCCGTGACGTAGCCGGTCAGGACGAGGCCAAGGAATCGTTGGAGGAGATCATCGACTTCCTCCACAACCCGGACAAATACACCGCCATCGGCGCAAAGCTCCCCAAGGGCGCCCTGCTGGTGGGCAGCCCCGGCACCGGCAAGACCTTGCTTGCCAAGGCGGTGGCAGGCGAGGCGAAAGTGCCCTTCTTCTCTATCTCCGGCTCGGACTTTGTGGAGATGTTCGTGGGCGTGGGCGCCAGCCGTGTCCGTGACCTGTTCAAGGAAGCGTCCAAGATGGCTCCCTGCATCATCTTCATCGACGAGATCGACACCATCGGCAAGAGCCGTGACAACCGCATGGGCGGCAACGACGAACGGGAACAGACCCTGAACCAGCTGCTGGCCGAGCTGGACGGCTTCGACCCCTCCAAGGGCGTCATCGTCCTGGGTGCCACCAACCGTCCCGAGGTGCTGGATAAGGCGCTCCTCCGTCCCGGCCGTTTTGACCGGCGCATCATCGTAGACCGTCCCAATCTGGCCGGTCGTCTGGCCACCTTGCAAGTCCACACTCGGAACATCCGGCTGGCTGAAGACGTAGATTTGAACAAGATCGCCCAGGCCACCGCTGGCTGCGTGGGCGCAGACCTGGCCAACCTGGTCAACGAGGCCGCCCTCCGTGCCGTCCGCATGGGGCGCAAGGCGGTCAATCAGAACGACCTGCTCACCTCCTTTGAAGTGGTCATCGCCGGTACCGAAAAGAAGGGCACCGTGCTGACCGAACAGGAGAAGAAGCTCATCGCCTACCACGAGGTAGGCCACGCCCTCATCGCCGCCCGGCAGAAGGGCACGGAACCGGTGAGCAAGATCACCATCGTCCCCCACACCCAGGGCGCATTGGGCTACACCATGCAGACGCCGGAGGAGGAGAAGTTCCTCAACAGCAAGGAAGAGCTGTACAGCCGCATCCGCATCCTGCTGGGCGGCCGCGCGGCGGAAGAGGTGGTCTTCCACACCGCCACCACCGGCGCCAGCAACGACATCGAGCGAGCCACCGACCTGGCGCGGAAGATGGTCACCATGTTCGGCATGAGCGACACCTTCGGCATCATGGGGCTGGCCACCGTGAAGAGCCAGTACCTGGACGGCGCATATGGCATGGACTGCGCCCAGGACACCGCCGCATTGGCGGATCGGGAGATTCAGAAGATCCTGAATCAGTGCTTCCTGGACGCCAAGAATATGCTGCGCACCGACCGGGAAATGCTGGACAAGATCGCCTCCTACCTGCTCAAGAAGGAGACCATCACCGGTCAGGAGATGATGGCCATCATCGAAGGCCGCGACCCGGCTCTGGTGGACAACTACGGCACCAACCCCAACGCCCGGCTGGAAAATCGCGCTCAGCCTAAGGCGGACGCCAGCGGCGTGGAGCCGCCGGCTCGGCACATCCGGATGATGGATGAGC
The DNA here is from genome assembly GCA_934597165.1 of uncultured Oscillospiraceae bacterium. Taxonomy (GTDB): domain Bacteria; phylum Bacillota; class Clostridia; order Oscillospirales; family Oscillospiraceae; genus Onthomonas. The sequence goes on along the minus strand of CAKTQP010000018.1, from coordinate 18,123 downwards.
CGCCCAAGCATCCGGGTCTGCCGGAGGACGGGACGGACGAACCGGACACCCCGCCGGACGACTTTACCGGTCTGTGATTTTCACAAAAAGAACCGCCGCAAAGAATGAGATTTTTTGCGGCGGTTTTCCTTGCGTTCCGGAGGAAAAGCACGTATAATGGACGCTAACACCACACTGTGTGATTTCTAATTATTTTGAGAAAGAAAGGAACGGGGCGTGCTCCGTAGGTAGTTTGCCATGTTGATCCGTCAATTTTTCGCAGAAAAAAAGTGTGTCCTCTCCCTTGAAGTGTTCCCGCCGAAAACGGAACCGGGCTGGGAAAAGCTCCAGCACCTGCTGCGGGAGGCCAAGAAAATGGACCCGTCCTTTATCAGCATCACCTGCAGCGCCGGCGGCAGCGGCACCGCTGGCATCCCCACCTCCCAGGTGGCCGCCTTTGTGAAGAACGAGGTGCAGATCGAGCCGCTGACCCACATCACCTGCGTAGGCAGCAGCGAAGCCGACCTGAACGACAACCTCCAGCACCTGATGGCCTCCGGCATCCGGAACATCATGTGCCTCCGGGGGGACATCAACCCGGAGCTGCCCCTGCACAAGGACTTCCTCCACGCCAGCGACCTAGCCGCCTATATCCAGAAGCACTACGGCTGTTTCGGCCTCTCTGGCGCCTGCTACCCCCAGCACCACCCCGAATCCGCCAGCCTGCTGGAGGACGTGCAGAACCTGAAAATTAAGGAGGAAGCCGGCGTCACCCACCTGGTCTCCCAGCTCTTCTTCGACAACACCTACTACTATCGCTTCACCAACCTGGCTCGGAAGATCGGCGTCACCTCCCCCATCTCGGTAGGCGTCATGCCCATCGCCAAGAAGGTCCACATCAAGAACGTCGTTCAGCTCTCCGGCGCCACCATCCCCACCCGCTTCGGCGCTCTGCTGAACAAGTGGCAGGACGACCCGGACGGTCTGTTCAAGGCTGGCACCGACTACGCCATCGAGCAGTGCCGGGACATGATGGAGTGCGGCGCCGACGGCATCCACATCTACGCCATGAACAACCTGGACGTGGTCTCTCGGGTCTACGAGGGCATCAAGGATCTGCTGTAAAAAACTACGCTCGCCGGACAACCTGATATAACACGCAAAAAATCCTCCGTATCTTCATACGGAGGATTTCCTTTTATTCAGCTTGACCACCCCGGTCGCAACCAGAGCGAACAGAATAAAGAACAAGGCGCCGCCCACCCCAACGATGAGGTTCGGCACGCTGGGCGACAGGACATGGTTGGAATGCTCCGGCGCGGCGGGGTCATACTTGACCAGAAAGGTGGTGCCCACCCGCTTGGTGCTGTCCACCGTGCCATAGATTTCCCCAGCATAAACGGTTCCATCGACCGTGTACCGATAATCCACATCATACACCGTTTTGCTGCCGGATCGGAAGCCGCTGCGCTCCCTCCGCTGCTCCACTGCCACCACCGTGGCGGTCTCCACAGGCCAGTCCACCTGACGGCAGCATTCCACATAAAATTGAACGCTCTGCATCATAAAGTACAGTCCCACCACCGCGAACAGAAGGCCGACGCCCTTCCAAATAAGGGAACGGTTCATTCAAACTTTTCCGGATCGTACTCCACGCTGCTTCTTGGGTAAATCTCTTCCGGCTCCTGGGGCTGCCAGTTCTGGGATTCCCCCTGACTCTCCTTCAGGTAGCGGTAATATTCGGTCATGGTGGACTGGTAATAGGGCATGACGTAGAACAGCAGCAGCCCAAAGGTCAGGGAGGACAGCAGAAACCAGCCGATAAAGCTGAGCTGCAAAACGAACAACTCTCCCTTATGTCCCCGCATCATCTCCTGGCTGGCGTCGATGGCCTCTCGACCGGTGTATTCCGGGTGGTCACACATGATAAAGTAGACCTGGGAATAGGCCAGCGCCTTGACGATGCCGGGGATGACAAAGAGCAGCGACCACAGGAAGGTGAAGATGGCGGACAGGAACCCGGCGAAGAAGGTGTTGACGAAGTTCTGGAAGGGGCGGAACACATCCCCCACCTCCGCCGGTTCCCGATAGGACAGCTTCAGGAACACCAGCGCCACACCGGTCTCCAACGGCCCCAGGATGATCAGTTCGCCCACGGCGACCACCATAGAGGACGCCGCCAACAGCACGTAGGCCACCAGCAAGGCCAGGATGGCGATGCCCCAGTTGCCCCGCAGGTTTTCTTTGGCGTTGGCTTTGAGCAATGCTCGCATACAAAACACTCCTTTCATTGCTTCGCGCAATGACATTTTTTCTCTCTTCTTGTATTGTACTGGACAGGACGGGTTAACGCAAGGGGGAGAAAATTTTTTCGCCGCGTTTTCCGCACTTTTGAAGTCTATTTGCTAAGCAAACGCCTGTCTAGCCGCTCTTTCCGGTATCTTCTCAAAAAATCATTAGCACTCACCGCAAAAGAGTGCTAAATATTCATAGTTTGTTCATGACTTGTTCATAATTCTATTCTATATTATGGGCAGATTAAAGGAGGACCTAAGGTTCAAGAGACCGGGTCCAGAAAGGAAGCAATTATGATGATGTACAGCATGACCCCCTTTGGACGCAACAACAGCCTGTCCAACTTTTTTGACAACTTTGACCGCCACTTCTTCGGTGGCATGAACACCCCCGATTTCACCTCCTTCCGCACCGACATCCGGGAGGACGGCGACCACTACGTGCTGGACGCTGACCTGCCTGGCTTTGACCGGGAGGACATTCATCTGGAGCTTCAGGGCGATGTTCTGACCATCACCGCACAGCACAACGACGAGAAGGAGGACAAGGACGACGAAGGCAAGTATCTGTGCCGCGAACGTTTCACCAGCTCCTTCACCAGAAGTTTCGATGTCTCCGGCATCGACACCGAGAAGATCACCGCCGCCTACGACAAGGGCGTCCTGACTCTGAGCCTGCCCAAGCAGACGGAAGAAGTCCCCGCTAGCCGCAGGATCGAGATCCAGTAAGGCAACAAAATGCAAGCATTTTGTTGCGGTTGCAGCCTGGTGCATGACCTGACTGCCTAGCACGCTGACCGTTCCGGAAACGTGCGCCTGACATTGTCTGAAGCAGGGGACGGATTCCGTCCCCTGTTCCACATTTCAAACTTGATCTACCCTACTCCGAAGAGGAGGTTTTGATATGAACCAGAAAAACTTCACCCAGAAATCCCAGGAAGCCATCCAAGCCGCTCAGATGCTCTCCCGCGAATATGGCAACCCCCAGATCGAGCAGGCACACCTGCTCTACGCCCTGTTGGATCAGGAGAGCGGCCTCATCCCCCAGCTGGTCACCAGCATGGGGCTTGACCCCGCCAGCCTGAAAGCCGCCGTCAAGGCGGAGCTGCAGCGGATGCCCAGAGTGGGTGGCGCTGGCCGGGAGGCGGACAAGGTCTACATCTCCCGTGACATGGATCGCGCCCTGACCCGTGCCGACGAAATTGCCGGTGAGATGAAGGATGAGTTCCTGTCCGTGGAACATCTGTTCCTCGGCCTCATCGACGCCGCTGACTCCACCCTGAAAAAGCTGTTCCAGACCTATCACATCACCAAGGAAGCCGCCCTGAATTCCCTGTCTCAGGTGCGCGGCAACCAGCGTGTGACCTCGGACAATCCGGAGGAAACCTATGACGCCCTGAAAAAGTACGGCTTCGACCTGGTGGAACGGGCAAAGCAGAACAAGCTGGATCCGGTCATCGGCCGAGACGATGAAATCCGGAACGTCATCCGTATCCTGTCCCGTAAGACGAAAAATAACCCTGTGCTCATCGGTGAACCCGGCGTCGGTAAGACCGCTGTGGTAGAAGGTCTGGCACAGCGTATCGTCCGGGGCGACGTGCCCAAGAGCCTCCAGGATAAGACCATCTTCTCCCTGGATATGGGTGCTCTGGTGGCAGGCGCCAAGTACCGCGGTGAATTTGAAGAACGTCTGAAGGCCGTTCTGAACGAAGTCCGCAAGAGCGAAGGCAAAATTTTGCTTTTCATCGACGAACTGCACACCATCGTGGGCGCCGGCAAGACCGAAGGCTCCATGGACGCCGGCAACCTGCTGAAACCCATGCTGGCTCGTGGTGAGCTGCACTGCATCGGTGCCACCACCCTGAACGAATACCGTCAATATATCGAAAAGGACGCCGCTCTGGAACGTCGTTTCCAGCCTGTCATGGTGGCAGAACCCACCGTCGAAGATACCATCGCCATCCTCCGTGGCCTGAAAGAGCGGTATGAAGTGTACCACGGCGTCAAGATCCACGACAGCGCCATCATCGCCGCTGCCACCCTGTCCAACCGGTACATCACCGACCGGTTCCTGCCGGACAAGGCCATTGACCTGGTGGACGAAGCCTGCGCCATGGTGCGGACTGAAATGGACTCCATGCCCACCGAATTGGACGTCATCTCCCGTAAGATCATCCAGCACGAGATTGAAGAAGCTGCCCTCCAGAAGGAAGACGACCAGCTGAGTAAGGAACGTCTGGCGACCATTGAGAAGGAACTGTCCGATATGCGGGAAGAGTTCAACGCCAAGAAGGCTCAGTGGGAGAACGAAAAGAACGCCATTGAAAAGGTGCAGAAGATCCGTGAGGACATCGAAGCTGCCAACGCCCAGATGGAACAGGCGGAACGGGAATACAACCTGGAAAAGGCCGCCGAGCTGAAATACGGCAAGCTGCCCGAGCTGAAAAAGCAGTTGGCGGAGGAAGAGAACATCGCCAACGAGGGCAAGAAGCGCAGCCTGCTCCGTGACCGTGTCACTGACGGCGAGATCGCCCTCATCATCGAACGTTGGACCGGCATCCCCGTGGCAAAGCTCATGGAGGGCGAACGGGAGAAGCTGCTGCACCTGGACGACATTCTCCACAAGAGAGTCATCGGCCAGGACGAAGCCGTCAACCGCGTCTGCGAGGCCATCCTCCGCAGCCGTGCCGGCATCCAAGACCCCAACCGTCCCATCGGCTCCTTCCTGTTCCTGGGCCCCACTGGTGTGGGCAAGACGGAACTGGCCAAGGCGCTGGCAGAAGCCCTGTTCGACAGCGAGAAGAACATGGTGCGTATCGACATGAGCGAATACATGGAAAAGTACTCCGTCTCTCGGCTCATCGGTGCGCCTCCGGGATATGTGGGCTACGAGGAAGGCGGTCAGCTGACCGAAGCCGTCCGTCGTCGTCCCTACTCCGTCGTCCTGTTCGACGAGGTGGAGAAGGCACACCCCGATGTGTTCAACGTCCTGCTCCAGGTGTTGGATGACGGTCGTATCACCGACAGCCAGGGCCGTACCGTGGACTTCAAGAACACCATCATCATCCTGACCTCCAACCTGGGCAGCCAGTACCTGCTGGACGGCATCGACTCTAACGGTGAGATCAGCGCAGCGGCCAAGAGCCAGGTGGAAGAGCTGCTGAAACGCTCCTTCCGTCCGGAATTCCTGAACCGTCTGGACGAGATTGTGTTCTACAAGCCGCTGACCCGCGAGAACATCCACGGCATCATCGACCTGCTGCTGAACGGCCTGAACAAGCGCCTGGAAGACAAGCAGATCCGCGTGGAAGTGACCGAAGCGGCCAAGGACTTCATCGTAGCCGAGAGCTACGATCCCGCCTTCGGCGCCCGTCCCCTCCGTCGGTATATCCAGCACACCATCGAGACCCTCATCGGTCGGAAGATCATCGCCGAGGATCTGGCACCCGGCACCGTCCTCACCGTCGATCTGGATGGGAACACCCTCTTTATCCGTTAATCTTGCACGATGTATTCGTTGCACTCCTACTTTGGGGGCTGCCACTGCGGCAGCCCCCTTTCCATATCATGCAAACCGTCCCCCTCCCTTGTCAACCCACCTCCACTATGCTACAATGATCCTATTCCGTAGGATTTTGCATCGTTTTGGAGGGGTTTTCTATGTTTTTCTCCGGCCAGCTGGCTCGGTTTCATCATTGGCAGCACCGTGACCTGTGGGCATTCTGCAAGTGGGTCGCCCTTTCCGTGCTGGTGGGCGGCACGGTGGGGCTGGTTGGCTCCGCCTTCGCCTTCTGCCTATCCCAAGTGACCGCCTTCCGGCAGGCACACTTCTGGGTGCTCTTCTGCCTGCCCCTGGCCGGTCTGGTCATCCTAATGCTGTACCATGTCCTGAACATGGACAACGACGGCGGCACCGAGTTCATCCTAGCCTCCGTCCGAGACGCCCGACAGCTCCACGTCCGCCAGGTGCCCCTCATCTTCGCCGCCACCGTCCTCACCCACCTGACCGGCGGCAGCGCTGGCCGAGAGGGGGCGGCGTTGCAGATCGGCGGCAGCATGGGCAACAAGCTGGGACAGCTGCTGCACCTGGACGATCGGGACGAGCAGATGATCACCATGGCCGGCATGGCCGCCGGCTTCTCCGCCCTCTTTGGCACTCCCATCGGCGCGGCCGTCTTTGCCATGGAGGTGGAGAGTGTCGGCGTCATGTACTACTCCGCCATCGTCCCCTGTTTCCTCTCCGCTCTAGTGGCCAAATGGGTGGCCAGCTCCTTCGGCATCGCCGCCACCGGCTTCACCCTGGCCTCCGCCCCCCACCTGACCCCGGTGGTGCTGTTGCAGCTGCTGGTGTTGGGCGTCCTGTGCGCCTTCGCCGCCGCGCTGTTCTGTGAGGCTATGGAGCAGGGGGGCAAGTTGTACAGCCGCTTCCTCCACAACCGCTGGGTTCGCGTGGTAGTGGGCGGCATCCTGGTCATCCTGCTCACCCTGGCCGTGGGCAACACCGACTACAACGGCGCTGGTATGGAGGTCATCGTCCGAGCCATCGCCGGGAAGGCGGTGCCCTATGCGTTTCTCTTAAAGATTCTCTTCACCGTCCTCACCCTTCGCTCCGGCTTCCGCGGCGGCGAGATCGTCCCTGCCTTCTTCATCGGCGCCACGTTCGGCTGCACAGTGGGGCCGCTGGTGGGATTGCCCCCGGAGTTTTCCGCAGCAGCAGGCATGATGGCCGTCTTTTGCGGCGTCACCAACTGTCCCCTGACCTCCATCGTGCTGGGCTTCGAGCTGTTCGCCGGGGTGGGCATCGTGCCCATGGCACTGACCATCGCCGTATCCTATATGCTCTCCGGCTACGGCGGGCTGTATCACGAGCAGCACATCCTCTACTCCAAATCCAAGTCCCTCTACATCCACCAGAACACCGGCGAGGTGTACGAGGACGAGGAAAAACACCTGCCCAAGGAGTCTCACGACGGACTGGACTAATGCAAACACGACCTACCATTCTCAAAAATGCGAGCATTTTTGAGAAGATTGCAGCCTGGTGCATGCACTCACTTTGTCGGCAGGTTCCCCACCTGTGAAACAGGTGGGCCTACGCTACCAATGTGCCCCTGGCACATTGGCTTAACGCTGCGGCACTTACCAGTCTGAGAAGAGAAAAAACTGACGTACATGGCCCAGGCCACCCTCTCTTGCCCTTTGGGCAATTCACCTTGCGCCGCCAGTTTTTTCAGATTTAACTTTATTCCGGCATCCTGCCGGAACTCTGTGAGACTTTTCATAGTTTTCCGTTTTTTCTGTAGTCAAGCACGACCTGCCAGGGCGGGTCGTGTTTTTTCGGTATGAAGGTGGAAAAACCTGTATAGAATAACCGTAACCCCTTTTTACGGAAAGGATGAACGGATTATGACAGGCTGTGATTTGACGCGCCAGGCACAGAACGCCCTGCGTCTGGCACGGGAAAGCTCTGCCCAGCTGGGGCATGGCTATGTGGGAAGTGAACATCTCTTGCTGGGACTGCTCCGGGAACCCCAGGGCGCCGCCGCTCGCGCTCTGACCGCCGCAGGCATCCAGGAGACCGCCGTCCAGACCGCCATCGCCGGTCTGGTGGGGGTGGGCACCCGCGGCTGCGGCCCCTCCATGGGCTTGACCCCTCGGTGCCGCCGCATCATCCAGATCGCCGCCCAGGAGAGCAAACGGCTGGGCAGCCGTCTGGTTGGGACGGAGCATTTACTGATTGGCATTTTACGGGACGGCGACGGTTCCGCCGCCCGCATCTTGGGCGGCAGCGGTGCCGACTTGCGCAAGCTATACAGCGGGTTGTACGCCGCCTTTGGGGAGTCCAGCGGTTCCAGCCCCTATCGGGGACGGGCGAAGGACTACGAAGCCCCCCGAGAGTCTCGTCTGCTGGAGCAGTTCACCCGTGATATGACCCGGATGGCCGCCACCGGTCGCCTCGACCCGGTGTCCGGCCGAGAGGAAGAACTGGAACGGGTCATTCAGATTTTATGCCGCCGGACGAAGAACAACCCGGTCTTATTGGGCGAACCGGGCGTGGGCAAGACCGCCGTAGCGGAAGCCTTAGCCCAGCGCATCGCCAGCGGTCAGGTGCCCCCCACCCTGAGCCACTGCGCCCTGCTGGCGCTGGACTTACCCGCCACCGTGGCAGGCACCAAGTACCGGGGCGAGTTCGAGGATCGGGTGAAACGCATCTTGAAGGAAGTCCAGCGGGTGGGCAACATCATCCTCTTTTTGGACGAACTGCACACCATCATCGGCGCTGGCAGTGCGGAAGGCTCCATCGACGCGGCCAACATCTTGAAACCGGCGCTGAGCCGGGGCGAGATTCAGGTGTTGGGTGCCACCACCCAGGAGGAATACCGGAAATTCATCCGCAAGGACGCCGCCCTGGAACGCCGCTTCCAGCCGGTGCAGCTGGAACCGCCCACCCCAGCGGTGGCCAAGACCATCCTAACCACCCTGCGCCCCCGGTACGAGTCCTATCACGGGCTGGTCATCACCGACGAGGCCATCGACGCCGCCGTCACCCTGTCCCAACGGTACCTGCCCGACCGGAACCTGCCGGACAAAGCCATCGACCTGATGGATGAGGCCGCGGCCTGCGTGAAGATCGGCGGAGCCAAGGAGCCGGAGGACTGCTCCACCTTGGAACAGCGGCGCAAAGAGACCATCTCCGCCTTAGAACAGGCCATCCGAGGGCAGGATTTTGAACAGGCCGCCCTGCTGCGGGACGCCGAAGTGAGCTTCCGCCACCAGTTGGAGGAGGCACAGCAGCGCTGGCAGGAAAAACGCACCCACGCTCCGTTGACGGTGGACGGAGACGCCATCGCCCAGGTGCTCTCCCGCTGGACGGGGATCCCGGTGACCGCCCTGACCCAGGACGAGGCCAGCCGCCTGCTCCACTTGGAGGACGCCCTCCACCGGCGGGTCATCGGTCAAAAGACTGCTGTACACAGCATTGCCGCCGCCATCCGCCGCAGCCGTGCAGGATTGCAGGAGGAAAACCGTCCCGTGGGCTCCTTCCTCTTTGCCGGCCCCTCCGGCGTGGGCAAGACCGAACTGTGCCGGAGTCTGGCGCAGTGCCTGTTCGGCAGCGAGGACGCCCTGCTGCGGCTGGATATGTCTGAGTATATGGAGGCACAGAGCGTGTCCCGACTCATTGGCTCGCCCCCCGGCTACGTGGGCTACGAGGAGGGCGGTCGGCTGACGGAGGCCATCCGGAAGCGTCCTTATCGGGTGGTGCTCTTCGACGAGCTGGAAAAAGCCCACCCGGACGTGTGGAACCTGCTATTGCAAATCCTGGAGGACGGCGTGCTGACCGACTCCCAGGGGCAGAAAGCGGACTTCCGCAACGCCATCCTCATCATGACCACCAACGCCGGCGCGGAAGTCCTGGCCTCCGCCGCCCGCCCCTTAGGCTTCTCCCCCACCCAGCCCGGCGACACGGAAAAAGCACTGCAGGCCGCCCTGCGCAAGGTGTTCCGACCGGAGTTTCTGAACCGCATTGACGAGATCATCTGCTTCCAGCCCCTGTCGGAACCGGAGGTGCAGGAGATCGCCATGCTGATGCTGAACCAGTCCTTAAAGCGTCTGCAAAAGCAGCACATCACCGTGACCTACACCCAGCAGGCGCTGGCCACCGTCACCCAGCAAGGCCACGACCCCACCTACGGCGTCCGCCCCATGCGGCGCTACCTGCGGCAGGCACTGGAGAACCCGGCGGCGGAGCTGCTGTTGAACGGGCAGTTGTGTCCGGGGAGCGGGTTGATTGTGGACGCAGAGGGGGGAAAACTGACTTTGACTGTGAAGGCACCTACGTTGGCGCTGGCGGAGCCGGAATGATGCTCGTATCATAAAAAAGAACCACGTAATGTAAAAGAAAAAACATTACGTGGTTTTTCTATGACATACATACAGCATATCGGAAGGGAAACCCCCGGCGAGGGTTTCCCCTCTTTTCGCCTACGGCGAAAATTCACCCTTTCCTGCGCTATTTTGCGCATGGGGAGTTTCGCTGACTGCGGTCAGCGACCAGTGGCTTCGCCCCTGGACCCTAGTCGCTTTTGAAAAAGCTCCGCAAAACTTAAATCGGCCTGCGGCGCTTGATTTCCGCCAAGTTTTACTTTCCAGCAATGATCTCCTCGATCAAGTCCCGTTCATCCATATGGTACTTCACGCCCTTGATCTCCTGATAGTCCTCATGTCCCTTCCCGGCCAGCAGGATGATGTCCCCTTTCTGGCCAATGGACATACAATAAGCGATGGCTTCCTTCCGGTCGGGGATGGTCACATATTCCCCGTCCGCCTTGTGGACGCCCACCAGGATGTCGTTGATGATGTCCATAGGCTCCTCGTTTCTGGGGTTGTCGCTGGTGACCACAGTCAGGTCAGCCAGACGGCTGGACACCTCGCCCATCTCGTACCGGCGGGACTTGGCACGATTGCCGCCGCAGCCGAACATACAGATGATACGCTTGGGGCCGTAGGCACGGATGTTGGTCAGCAAGGCTTCCAGCGCCATGGCGTTGTGGGCGTAGTCGATCATCAGGGTGTAGTCGCCGGGGGTCGGGTAGATCTCCAGACGACCCTTGACCTGGATGGTGTTCAGGGCGTCCAAAATCGCCTGCTGGGCGATGCCCAGATGACGGCAGAGGGCGATGGCGGCCAGGGAGTTGTAAACGGTGAAGTCACCGGGAATGTCCACGTGGACGGAGTAGTGCTCCAGGCCGTCCAGGTCGTACTGGACGCCCAGGTAACCGGGCTGGTGGATGCGCTGGACGTTCCCTGCACGCAGGTCGGCGTTCTCGCCCATGCCGAAGGTCTCCAGCTGACAGGTGTGGCCGGCCATGACCTCTTCCAGGTAGTCCGCGTCGGCGTTGGCGATGCCGATCTTACAGTTGCGGAAGAGCATTCCCTTGCACTGGATGTATTCCTCCATGCTCTCATGCTCGCCAGGGCCGATGTGGTCCGGTTCCAGGTTGGTGAAGATGGCATAGTCGTACTGGAACCCTGCCACACGGCTGAGCTTCATGGCCTGGCTGGACACCTCCATGACCACGTAGCGGATACCGGCCTGCACCATCTCCGCAAAGTACTTCTGCACCAGAAAGGATTCCGGCGTGGTGTTCAGGGCGGGGATGTGCTTGTCACCGATGATGGCTTCGATGGTGCCGATGAGGCCGGTGGGCAGGCCAGCCTTTTCCAGGATGCCTCGGATCATGTAGGTGGTGGTGGTCTTGCCCTTGGTGCCGGTGACGCCGATGGTGGTCAGCTTTTCCGCCGGGTGACCGTACCAGGCAGCGGCCAGCTCCGCCAGAGCCAGGCGGCCGTTATCCACCTTCAGCACGGTGATGTTCTCCGGCACCTTCACGTCCTGCTCCACCACCAGCGCCACAGCGCCCTTTTCCAGCACGTCAGGAATGTACTTATGGCCGTCGGTGACCGCGCCGGGGAGACAGAGGAAGATACAGCCGGGGGTAGCCTTCCGGGAGTCGTAGATGACTTCGGTGATGTCCTGTTCCAGGCTGCCCTGAACCAGGGTATAGTTCATGCGAAAAACCAGGTCGATCAGTTTCATATTCCAAATCCTTTCCGAGCCATCACGCTCTTTACAGGTTGATTTCTCCTTCAAACACGGTGGTTGCCGGGCCAGTCATAAAGATGCTGCCATCGGTGATCTCAATGTTCAGGTCACCGCCGAGGAGATGCACCGTCACATTCCGGTCGCACAGCCCATTCCGCCAAGCGGCGTAAGCGGTCGCGCAAGCGCCGGTACCGCAGGCCAAGGTCTCCCCTGCGCCCCGCTCCCAGACCCGCATCTGGACGTTGTTCCGATCCAGTACCTTCACGAACTCGGTGTTGGTTCGGTCGGGGAACATCTCATGATTTTCAAACAGGGGGCCGATCTTCTCAATCTCCAGCCCATCCACGTCATCGCACCACACCACCGCGTGGGGGTTGCCCATGGACACGCAGGTCATCACCCAGTCCTTGCCGCCTACCTTCACCGGCTGGCCGATGACCGGGTCGCCCATGCCCACCACGGGGATGGCGTCCGCCTGGACGGAAGGTGCGCCCATGTCCACCTTGACCCAGGTGACCACGCCGTCCTCTACCGTCAAGTCCAGGTACTTCATGCCGCCCTTGGTCTCCACGGAGATATTGGTCTTGTCGGTCAGACCCTTGTCATAGCAGAACTTGGCCACACAGCGGATGCCGTTGCCGCACATGGCGCCTTCGCTGCCATCGGAGTTGTACATGGCCATGCGGAAGTCCGCCTGGTCAGAGGGGCAGATGAGGATGAGCCCATCGGAGCCAATGCCAAAGTGCCGGTCGCTGAGCTTCAGCGCCACGCCGTTTGGGTCTGGCAGGGGCTGTTGGGTACAGTCCACATAGATATAGTCATTGCCGCAGCCGTGCATTTTTGTAAATTTCATGGACACTGCTCCTTTCGAGTCAATGCGTGTGCAGAGTATACCACATATTATAATATAATTCCCCCCGTTGTAAAGCGTGGATTGTCACGATTTTTGCGATGTGGCACTTTTTCTCTTGCAGTTTTTCACAAAATCTTTTATAATAAGAGAACTAGACGAAATAACGGACGCTGACCCATACCACGTCCTGTTAGGAGATAAGAATCATGGCTAGAAAAGATCCCCGCAACACCCGCCGCAAAATCGTCACCGCCGCTTGGAAGCTGTTCTATGAACAGGGGTACGACCGGACGACGGTGGATCAGATCATCCTGGAGTCCGGCACCTCCAAAGGTTCGTTTTACCACTATTTCAGTGGGAAAGATGCGCTTTTGTCCTCGTTGTCCTCGCTTTTTGATGACAAATACGAGGAATTGATGCAGGAGATCGACCCAGATATGAACAGCTTCGACAAGCTCATGTTCCTCAACCGGGAGCTGTTCCAGATGATCGAGGACACGGTGTCCGTGGAGCTGACCAGCCGGATGTACGCCACCCAGCTGACCACCGCAGGAGAAAAGCATCTGTTAGACCAGGGACGCACCTATTATAAACTGCTGCGCAAGATCTCCCAGGAGGGACAGCAGCGGGGCGAGATCGCCAGCACCGTCTCTCCCGCCGAATTTTCCCGCATCTACGCCATGTGCGAGCGCGCCCTCATCTATGACTGGTGCATCCGCGGCGGCGAATACTCCCTGGCCGCCTACTCCGCCGATATGCTCCCCAAGCTCTTGAATTACCTGCGCATCCCACAGTGATCTCTTATTTTAATAGGTATCCCACAGCAGACCCGTTTTGGTCTGCTGTGTTTTTTATTTGTTCCACTCTTTTTCTATCATTTTGTTTTCTAAATGCGTTCTACCTTTTCTTCTCTTCGTACGAAATGTTTTCATTGATATTCCAATGTTTTTGATATACGAAAGTAACAAAAGTATAGAATAAAGTTTTCTATCCGTATCCTATTGACTCTGCTATTTCTCCGTGCTAGAATAAGTAGTATCTTTTTAGAAAAGAGAGGAATTTGTTCATGTTAACCCAATCTAATATTTGCATTATCATCACGATCGTGCTCTATTTGGCATTCATGCTCTATCTGGGCTTCCGGTATGCCGACTCCTCCAGCCAGTCCGTCGGTGACTTCTACCTGGGCGGCCGTAAGCTGGGCCCTCTGGTCACCGCTATGAGCGCCGAGGCGTCCGATATGTCCTCCTGGCTGCTGATGGGTCTGCCTGGCCTGGCCTACTCCACCGGTATCTGTGACGTCACCTGGACCGCCATCGGCATCGGCATCGGCACCTACCTGAACTGGCTCATCGTGGCCAAGCGCCTGCGTACTTACACCGAACACATCGGCGCAGAGACCGTGCCCGATTTCTTCGAACGCCGCTTCAAGGATAAGAGCCACCTGCTCCTGGGCATCTCCGCCGTGGTCATCGTGGTCTTCTTCATCCCCTACACTGCCTCCGGCTTCTCCGCCTGCGGCAAGCTGTTCTCCTCCCTCTTCGGCTTTGACTATCGCATCGCTATGATCGTCTCCGCCGCTGTCATCGTGGCTTACACCGCCACCGGCGGCTTCATGGCTGCCTCCACCACCGACCTGGTGCAGTCCATCGTCATGACCGTGGCGCTGATCTGCATCGTCTGCTTCGGTATCGGTGAGGCCGGCGGCATCGGCAACGTGGGCGACTACGCCGCCTCCATGGACGGCTATCTGTCCATGACTCATATGTATGACGCAGCCACCAATTCTGCCGTCTCCTATGGCGGCTTCCTGCCCACCTTCTGCACCGCCGCTTGGGGTCTGGGCTACTTCGGCATGCCTCACATCCTGCTCCGGTTCATGGCCATCGAAAAGCCGGAAAAGATCAAGCTCAGCCGTCGTATCGCCACCATCTGGGTCTTCGTCTCTATGGCTATCGCCATCTTCATCGGCATCATCGGCCTGACCATGGTTCACGAGGGCGCTATCGCCGCCGTCACCGACCCGGAACGGATCATCATCATCATCGCTCAGTTCATGGCAGAATTCGGCATCGTGCCCGCCCTGCTGGCCGGTCTGGTCATGGCTGGTATCCTGGCCTGCACCATGTCCACCTGCGACAGCCAGCTGCTGGCCGCCTCCTCTTCCATCTCTGAGAACATCCTCCGCGGTGTGTTCAACATCAACCTGAGCCACAAGGCCACCATGCTCGTGGCTCGTGTGACCCTGGTGGTCATCTCCATCATCGGCGCTCTCTTCGCCCTGAACCCCGAATCCTCCGTCTTCCAGATCGTCTCCTTTGCCTGGGCTGGCTTCGGCGCCTCCTTCGGCCCCGTCGTCCTGGCCGCTCTGTTCTGGAAGCGCTGCAACCGTTGGGGCGCTCTGGCTGGTATGCTGGGCGGCGGCGTGATGGTCTTCGTGTGGAAGTTCGCCATCAAGCCCCTGGGCGGCGTGTTCAACATCTATGAACTGCTCCCCGCTTTCGTCTTCGCTCTCATCCTCATGGTCATCGTCAGCCTTCTCACTCCGGCTCCCGATCAGGAAATGATGGACGAATTCGACAAGGTGCGCGCAGACACCGCAGCCATCAAGTAAGCAACCCTACCTTATAATATGTAACGACAGCTCCGATGCACGATGCATCGGAGCTGTTTTTTCAGTGTTCGCCGCCCTTGCGTCCCAGATGGGGCGTGATGGTGCTCCGGTCGTCGTCGTGCATCCGGCCCCAGTCGATGCCCTCGCTGATGCCCCGGGCGTTGTGCTGGCGGCTGTGGGACTGTCCCTCCAGGTCCGGTGTCAGGCTCCCGGCCATCTCCGTCTGTTTTCTGCCCAGATCCGGCAGCGGTCTGCGCTTTTTCATCGGCTCTCCTCCTTTTCCTCGGTTCAGTTAGCTTCCCCATACCACTCCCATTCCATTCCTCCCACATCCTGGATTGTGAAATTTTTCTCAAAAACCGATAAAATGTTGATTTTCCCTCTTGATTTTTTCGCGCGACATGATACAATAACGATATACTAAATGAGGAGGATACTTAAATGGCATTTGTTATTTCTGACGGCTGTGTTGCTTGTGGTTCCTGCGCAGGCGCTTGCCCCGTTGGCGCTATCGCTGAAGGCGACGGTGCTTACGTCATCGACGAAAACGCTTGTGTGAGCTGCGGCACTTGTGCTGGCGCTTGCCCCATGGGTGCTATCGTGGAAGGCTAATTTTGGTCTTACTGAAAATACGGACGTTGTTCTACAACGTCCGTTTTTTCATACCCTCTCCACCCCCTCTCCGTATTTTCTCCCGGGAACATCGCCCTCACTCTGCATATTCTCTCTTTTATGCGGGTATATTCGTATATTTATACATCGTTTTTTCATTTTAACCGGTTTTTTTAGGGTTAGATTCGGTTTTTTATGCAAATTTATACTTGCAATCCTGGAATGGGAGTGGTATCCTAGACTCACGAATTCAACAGAAGCCTTTTTCAGGCGGACATTTCCTTAGAACATCTTATTTCGTTTTAGATTTTTGGGAGGCATTATCATGGCTAACAAGAAAGAGATCAAGAAAGTTGTACTGGCATACTCCGGCGGTCTGGACACGTCCATCATCATCCCCTGGCTGAAGGAAAACTACAATGACCCTGAGATCATCGCTGTCTCCGGCAACGTAGGCCAGGCAGACGAGCTGGAAGGTCTGGAAGAGAGAGCCATCAAGACCGGCGCTTCCAAGCTGATCGTGGCTGACCTGACCGACGAGATGGTGGATGACGTCATCATCCCCTCCGTGAAGGCTGGCGCAAAGTATGAGACCTACCTGCTGGGTACCGCCTTCGCTCGTCCCGTCATCGCCAAGAAGCTGACCGAGATCGCCCTGGCTGAAGGCGCTGACGCCATCTGCCACGGCTGCACCGGCAAGGGCAACGACCAGGTCCGGTTCGAGCTGGCCATCAAGCGGTTCGCTCCCGGCATGAAGATCATCGCCCCCTGGAGAGAGTGGGACATCGTCTCCCGTGACGAAGAGATCGACTACGCAGAAGCCCACAACGTGCCTCTGAAGATCACCAGAGAGACCAACTACTCCAAGGACAAGAACCTGTGGCACCTGTCCCACGAGGGTCTGGATCTGGAGGATCCCTCCAACGAGCCCAACTACGACAAGCCCGGCTTCCTGGAAATGGGCATCTCCCCCTTCCAGGCACCCGATGAACCCACCTATGTCACCATCGACTTTGAACAGGGCGTGCCCGTGGCCGTCGATGGCGTGAAGATGAAGGCCTCCGACGTCATCCGCACCCTGAACAAGCTGGGCGGCGAGAACGGCATCGGCATCATCGACATCGTAGAGAACAGACTGGTCGGCATGAAGGACCGCGGCGTCTATGAAACCCCGGGCGGCACCATCCTGTACAAGGCACATGAGCTGCTGGAGACCCTGACCCTGGATAAGGACACCATGCACGAGAAGGAAAAGCTGGGCATCGTCTTTGCTGACCTGATCTACAACGGCAAGTGGTACTCCCCCCTGCGGGAAGCCCTGTCCGCCTTCATGGACAAGACCCAGGAATACGTCACCGGCACCGTCAAGCTCAAGCTGTACAAGGGCAACATCATCCCCGCCGGCATGACCTCCCCCTACACCCTCTACTCCGAAGAGCTGGCCACCTTCGATGAATCCGATTACGACCAGAAGGATTCCGCTGGCTTCATCAACCTGTGGGGTCTGCCCACCACCGTGCAGGCACTGCGGGAACAGGGCAAGCTGAAGTAAGTTATTTTTCGCATACAGTAAGCAGATTGCCGCACCCAACCCGTGCGGCAATCCCTTTATCTAAGCCAATAAGGAGCGATACGTTATGAAACTTTGGGCTGGACGGTTCCAGAAAGAGACCGATACCCTGGTCAACAACTTCAATTCTTCCATCAACTTCGACGCCCGCCTGTACAAGCAGGACATCGCCGGCTCCATCGCCCACGCCACCATGCTGGGCAAGCAGGGCATCATCGAGCAGGCGGAAGCGGATAAGATCATCAACGGCCTGAAGGCCATCCTGGCAGACATCGAGGCTGGCGAAGTGGAATTCACTATGGACAACGAAGATATTCATATGAATATCGAGGCCATCCTCACCCAGCGCATTGGCGACACCGGCAAGCGGCTGCACACCTCTCGGAGCCGGAACGACCAAGTGGCCGTGGACTTCCGTCTATATGTGAAAGAGGAGATCCCCACCATCATCAACCAGGTGCTGGATTTGGAACAGGTGCTCATCCAGAAAGCCGAGGAGAACCTGTCCACCGTCATGCCCGGCTACACCCACCTGCAGCGGGCGCAGCCCACCACCTTCGCCCACTACATGATGGCCTACGCCAATATGTTCCGCCG
>CAKTQP010000017.1 GCA_934597165.1 uncultured Oscillospiraceae bacterium | reverse complement strand
GAAGGAGTGATCGGATAGATGCCAGCCACTTCGGTAAATGCGTAGGAGACCCACGCAGCGGCGTTGTTGGCGTCCATGCTCTTGAGTTTTCTAGTAATCATTTTGGATTGGGAACCTCCTTTGATGCTCTGTGGTTTCGATGCTATAGAAAAGAGCAATTCCAAAGCCAAAAGAGGCGGACGCCGGTTGTTTTCCTTTTTTGTGAAAAATGTCGCCCATAGCGCCCTTCTGGAAATTGGGAATTGACAATCCTGCCAGTCCGTGTGCTATAATAAAAAAGTAAATTCATCTCTTTCAACTCTCTTAATCTGCCTCCATTCCCTCGTTCAGACCAGCGTGTTGAACGTTGTCTTGTGATCGGAGGTATATTAAACATGAATTTCACCCTGACCAATCAGCTGGAACAACGGCAGACCTTGTCCCAGCAGCAGATCTATTCCCTGCATGTTTTGGCCATGAATAACTATGACTTGAAGTGCTTTTTGCAAGAACAGGAGTTGCAGAACCCGTTGGTAAGCGTGGAGTATGACCAGCCGGAGCGGTTGGAGCGGTATCAACAGGATGAGAGCGGCGCGTTGACCCAAGTTTCGGTGGAATACCGGGAGGAGCAGGGGCAGCGGAGCTATGCCCGGAAGAGCACGGAGCCGTCGGATTATTATGACATCCCAGACCAGCAGGAGGAGAGCACGGCGGACTTTTTGCGCTCTCAGCTCAATCATTTTACCAGTACCCCACGGGAGGAGCAGCTGCTCAACTACCTGGTAGAACTGGTGGATGACAACGGTTACCTCCGCATTGGCGTGGAGGAGCTGGCGTATCTGACCGGGAGTGACCGGCGGGAGATGGAGGCGGCGGTGGCTGCCATCCAACAGCTGACGCCCACCGGCGTGGGGGCATATGATCTGGCGGACTGTCTGCGGTTGCAGGCGGAGAAGCTGTATCCGGACAACCAAGTGCTGCGCAATCTCATCGCCTTCCATTTGGAGGATGTGGCCGCCCATCGGTATCAAAAGATCGCCAGCGCGCAGAACATCTCCCTGAACCAAGTGAAAAAATGTACTGCTCTCCTGCGCACGCTCAATCCCAAGCCCTTGAACGGGCTGGTGGCGGCAGGGAGCAGCTTTGTGGTGCCGGACATCATCTATCGCTGTGACAGCAACAGTTGGACCATCTCCCTCAACGACAACTGGGCAGGGAGCGTGTCCCTGCACCGGGAGTATCAAAATATGGGAGTGCACCATCTGGACGACTCCTTCCGTCAGTATTATCAGGAGAAGAAGCGGCAGGCGCTGTTTTTGAGTAGTTGTGTGGAAAAACGGCGGCAGACCATCCTCAAATTGGCCCATTTCCTCCTGGTCTATCAGCGTCCCTTCTTTGAGGGGAGTGGCTCTATGAAGGCGTTGACCTTAAAACAGGCGGCGAAAGCGGTGGGACTGCATGATTCCACTGTCAGCCGCGCCATTCGGGATAAATATGTCCAGACCCCCTTGGGCACCTTCCCCATGAAGGCGTTCTTTGTGGCGGCAGTGCCCTTCCACAGCGAGACGGGAGAGGGGGCGGAAGCGATGAGCACGGCGGAGGTGAAGCGGCACATCCAGCAGCTCATCCGGCAAGAGGACAAGCACAAGCCCCACAGCGACAGCAGTCTGGTGACGGAATTGGAACGACAGGGCATCCACATCTCCCGTCGGACGGTGGCGAAGTATCGGGCAGAGCTGGGGATCCCCACGGCGGGCTGTCGGAAAGACGTGTGAAAGGACGGTTTCAGATTTGAAACCGCTGTATGAAAAAGAAACAGAGCGGCAGTAGTGGCTGCCGTATGAGAACAGACCGTTCCCATCGCTTGCGAAGAGGGGAACGGTCTGTCTGTTTTCACTTTGGGAGATAGAAAGCCCCACGCAGAGGCGAATGTGACTTTGCGTGGGGTGTTTGTTTGGGTTGGAGTGAGGAAACGATCAGATAACGTGGTTCTCTGCCATGGCCGCGATCTCTGCTTCGCTCATCCCCAGTACCTGGGAGAAGACCTCGTGATTGTGCTGTCCCAACAGGGGGGAGGGGGTGCGGAAGCAGGGCTTGGTCTCGCTCATCTTGATGTGGGTGTTGGTGACCTTCAGGTTGCCCACATTGGGGTATTCCCGTTCGATGAACATCTCCCGCGCACCGGCGATCTGGGGATCCTGGGTGACCTGCTCAATGTTGTAGATGGGGCAGGTGGGGACGCCCTTGGACAGGAGCAGATCGACCACGGTGCTGCTGTCCTGAGAGAGGGTCCATTCCATGACGATGGGGCGGAGGAGCGCGTGATTTTTGACCCGATCCGCGTTCTTGGCAAAGCGGGGATCCTCCTTCAACTCGGGCTTGCCCATGAAGTCGCACAGGATGTAGAAGAACTTGTCGTTGGCGCAGCCGATGACCACATCCGTACCATCCTTACAGGGGAAGGTGTCATAGGGGTAGCTGGACTCGTAGCGGTTGCCGATGCGCTGGGGCAGGCGGCCGGTGGCCAGGTAGATCATGTTGATGTTCTGCATACTGGCCACCAGGGTGTCTACCAGGGCGATGTCCACCTTCTGGCCGATGCCGGTGGTGGTGGCGTAGTGCAGGGCGCCCAGGACGCCGGCACAGAGGGAGATGCCGCCCATGACGTCGGACATCGGCGCGCCGCAGCGGGTGGCAGGGCCGTCCGCCCAGCCGGTGACGCTCATCAGGCCGCTCATGCCCTGACCCACGATGTCATATCCCGCCCGCTTGGAGTAGGGGCCGGTGTGGCCGAAGCCGGAGACACAGCCGTAGACCAGCTTGGGGTTGAGCTTCTTCAGCTCCTCATACCCCAGCCCCATCTTCTCCATGGTGCCGGGACGGTAATTCTCGATCAGGATATCCACCTCTTTGACCAGCTTCCGGAACACTTCCTTCCCCTGTTCCGACTTCAGATTCAAGGTGATGCCCCGCTTGTTGCGGTTCATATTCATAAAGTAGACGCTCTCGTCGTTGACGTAGGGGGGGAAGGCACGGCTGTCATCGCCCTTGCCGGGCATTTCCACCTTGATCACGTCCGCCCCCATATCCGCCAACATCATCGTGCAGAAGGGACCGGCCAGAACGCGGCTCAGATCCAATACTTTAACGCCATTTAATGCACCATTCATCGTTCTTATAAACCTCCGATCACTTTGTCTCCCAGTGGGCATGTCGTCCGCTGTTCCACGCATCCGTTGCGATCTCTTTCAACTTCTCTCAACCTGCGTCCTCAGCCTCGCCAGACCCGCTGGGATGATGCTCATTCAATGCTCAAACTGCTTCTTCAAATTTGCCACCAGGCCGCCATCCTGGATCAGCTCCATGATGTGGCTGGGGATCTTGCTGCAAGTGTAACGCTCGCCGGTGGTCAGGTTCTCAATGATCCCTTCCTGTAAAAGGATCTCAATCTCGTGATGATCTTTGATCTTGTCCGCCTCCGGACATTCCAGCAGGGGGATGCCCAGGTTGATGCTGTTGCGGTAAAAGATGCGGGCGAAAAACTTGGCTACAATGGCCCCCACCCCCAGATATTTCAGGGTCAGCGGAGAGGTCTCCCTGCTGGAGCCGGAGCCGAAATTGGAACCGGCCACCAGGATCATGCCGGGCTGCATTTTGTTGTAAAACTCAGGGTCCACACCGCTCATGGCGTACTTGCACGCCTCTTCGATGCTCAGTTCCATGTACTGAGGAGGGGAGATAATGTCGGTGTTGATGTTGTCGCCGTATTTCAGGACGGTGCCTTTGATGGTAGAAGTCATCTCAAACCTCCTTCAAACATTCTCTGGGGTCGGTCACATAACCGGTCACAGCGCTGGCAGCCACCGTCATGGGGGAGGCCAGATAGATCCCTGCCTCCTTGCTGCCCATGCGGCCGATGAAATTGCGGTTGGAGGAGGAGATACAGTTCTCCCCACCGGCCAGCATACCGGAATGCAGGCCCACGCAGACCCCGCAGGTGGGGCCGAGGATGTCCGCGCCTGCTTCCGCCAGGACGCTCAGGATGCCGTCCCGATCCGCTCTGCGCCAGATCTCGTCAGAAGCGGGGGAGACCAGCAGACGGGTCCCCTTGGCGATCTTCTTCCCGCGCAGGATCATCGCCGCCATCTCCAGGTCGTGATAGCGCCCGCCGGTGCAGGAGCCCAGATAGGCCTGGTGGATGGGAATATTGCCTACAGCGGACACGTTGTGTACGTTGTCTACGGCATGGGGACGGGCCACCTGAGGTTCCAGATCCTTGGCCAGGAAGAGGTATTCCGAGCAGTAGGTGGCATCCTGGTCGCTGACAATGGCATCCGCCACCGTCCAATCCACATGATGCGCCTGCAGGAACTGCTGGGTCTTGGCGTCCGGCGCGATCAGCCCCACCTTGGCCCCCATCTCCACTGCCATGTTGGAGATGCACATCCGTTCGTCGATGGACAACCCTTCAATGGTGTCGCCACAGTATTCGATGGCCTTGTAGGTGGCACCGGCGTGGCCGATGGTGTTGATGGTGTGCAGGGAGACGTCCTTGGCCATGACGCCGGTGGGCAGCTCGCCCTTCCAGACCACCTTGATGGTGTCGGGCACCCGGAGCCAGGTCTTGCCGGTGACCAGCACCCCCATCATCTCTGTAGAACCAACACCGGTGGCGAAAGCGCCAAAGGCGCCGCCGGTGCAGGTGTGGCTGTCCGTCCCCAGGACGATGGCGCCGGGGCGGACGTGTCCCCGCTCCGCCATGATCTGGTGGCAGGGGCCGACGAATTCATAGTAGTTGTCGATGTTGTGCTCGCAGGCCCAGTCCCGGGTGAACTTGACGATCTCCGCCTGTTTGATGCTGGCGGGGGGTGTGTAGTGGTCGGAGATGATGACGGTCTTATCGGTGTCCCAGACCTGATCCCGGATCTCCTTCATATCTTCCGCGATCTGCACTCTGGGGCCTAGAATATCGTCCATCATGGCCTTGTCCACGTTCACCCAGATGATATCTCCTGCGGAAACCTGCTCCAAGCCGGCGGCTTTGGCCAGGATTTTTTCAGACATTGTTTTTCCCATAACATTCCTTCCCATCAATGGATCACAGTGTTTTTCACGTAAGCGACGCCATCCATCAGTCGTCTTGAGGTGCGGAAGATCTTCACCTTTTCGATCTTCGCCTCCGCCCCGTCGCTGTGCGCCTCTACTGCCACGTTGATGACGCCGCTGGGATGGCCGATGCGCACCTCCGGGTTGCTCCGTAGCGCCTCCGGGATCACCTCCCAGGCCACGCTGCCCGGAATCCGAGCCGCAGCGCCGGTGCAGACGGTGCCGGTGATGGGGTACGCCTTGTGCATTTTCAGCATGAACAGCAGGCGAGAGACCAGATCCACATCCTCCGCCTGTACCGCTGCCCCGTTGAGGGTGCGATAGGGAGCGGGGGAGGAGAGGATGGCGAAAAAGGGGGCGTAGGGGCTCTGTTCCGTGGCGTCCTCTTCTCGTTTTACCAGTCCAAAGATCTTCGCTGCTCTGCTGCGGATCTTTTCGATGGTCTCCATCCAGACCGGATTGCCCTCGATCTCGGCCGGAGACTCGGTGCCCACCATCCCCAGGCTGCTGGCATGGATAAAGACCAGAGGATTGCCCATGTCCACCAGGGAGACGGGGTATTCCTTGCCGTCGATGGTGAAGAGGTCCTTGGCGTGGCCGGTGGGCAGGAGGGTGCCGCAGACGGAACCGGCAGTGTCCGACCAGTCCATGTTGATGCGGGCGCCGGAACCGGGCACCCCGTCGATCACGCAGTCGCCTTCCACCATAGCCTTGCCGTCCTTCACGGGCACCTCTGCCACCAGGATCTTGCCGCTGTTGGTCAGGTGGATGCGCACTGTGGTCACCGGCTCCACTGCCGGTACCATCCCTTCATCAATGGCGAAGGGGCCGACGGCGGAGGAGATGTTGCCGCAGTTGCCGCCGTAGTCGATGAACGCCTTCTCAAAGCTGACCTGGCCGAAGGTGTAGTCGATGTCCGCGTCCGCTCTGGCGGAGGGCGCGATGATGGCCAGCTTGCTGGTCAGCACGTCCGCCCCACCCAGCCCGTCGATCTGACGGACGTCAGGGCTGCCAAAGACGGAGAGGATGACCTTATCCCGGAGGATCGGGTCACTGGGGAGATCGTTTTGCTTGAAAAAGATGCCCTTGCTGGTGCCGCCACGGATGATGGCACAGCGACATCCGAACATATCACTGTACATAGTGCGTTGCCTCCTTTGGTTGTTGATGGATCACACGTCGATCTGAACTACCAAAGAAAAGAGCAATTTTGATGCCAAAAAACCGGAGTTGCAGATTGCAACTCCGGTTTCAAATTTGAATTCCCAACAGGTCAGTCAGGCAATTCCTCGGATTCCTTTAATTTTCGCCACAATGTGGTCTTGCCGATCTTCAATTTTTCCGCCGCCGTGACCTGGTTCTGGTCGGATTCTTCCAACACCCGTTCCACGATCTGGCGCTCGATCTGGGAAAGCGCCCCCTTTAACCCGTTGTCCAAGGAGAATTGGAAGTCCATCTGCTCCTTGGTCTGGCTGCTGGAGAAATCCAGCCCCAACAGCTCCAGGTACTCCGTGATGTCCCCGCGGTAGGGGAACATCTCCGGGTCGCTCTGCTGCAAGGAGGTCAGGTGCGCCATCCGCTCCGCCACGTTTTGCAGCTCCCGGATGTTGCCGGGCCAGCTGTAGCTGGAGATGTAGGCATAGAGCTTCTCGTGCTCCTCCTTGGGCAGGGAGACATCGTGATTGCGGAGGAAGAGCTGGAACAGGTGTTCTACATCGTTGCTCCGGCGGCGCAGCGGCGGGATGACCAGGTTAAAGACGTTCAGACGGTAATACAGATCCATCCGGAAGGTCTTTTCCTCGGAATTTCGCTTCAGATCCTGGTTGGTGGCGCTGATGACACGGATGTCGATGGAGAGCAGTCGGCTGCCGCCGATGCGCATGACCTCCCGTTCCTGTAGGACACGGAGGAGGCGGGTCTGGAGGGGCATGGACAGCTCGCCGATCTCATCTAAGAAGATCGTCCCGTTGTGCGCCAGCTCGAACAGCCCCGCTTTCCCCTCCTTTTTCGCCCCGGTGAACGCCCCGGGCTCATAGCCGAACAGCTCGCTCTCCAACAGGTTCTCCGGGATCGCGGCGCAGTTCACCGCCACAAAGGGGCCGGAGGCGCGGTCGCTGGCATTGTGGATGCTCTGGGCGAACAGCTCCTTGCCGGTGCCCGATTCCCCCTCAATGAGGACGCTGGAATCGGTCTTGGCGATGAGGGCGGCGAACTGCTTCATCCGGAGCATCTCCGGGTCTTGGGTGAGGATATCATCGAAGTGATATTTTGCCTCAAATCCCTTCATATGCAGCTGATTCCGTATCTTTTTCTCCAAATTGATGACCTTGGTCACGTCATCATAGGTGCTCACCACACCGGAGAACTGGCCGTCTGCGAAGATGGGCTGATGGCTGGAGGTGATGGAGGTCTTGCCGATGGTCTTGATGCTGTTCAGCTCCGCCTCCTTGCTCTGATACACCTGGGACAGGTGCTCATCCACCAACGGTTCCGGCAGCGTTTGGCCGGGGACGATGGTGTGAGCCAGGATCTTGTTCACCGACCGGTTGGAGAACACCACCCGCTGCTGTTCATCCAGCACGATCAACCCTTCCGACAGGGTGTCAAAGGCGGAATGGATGCGGGCGGTCTTGACCCGCTCCTTCTGCTTCTCGTCCAGAATTTGCAGTGCCTCCCGGATGGAACGGTTCACTGCGTCCTCACCGGCGCTGATGGAGATGCCCCGCAGTCCCAGGTCATTGGCGTACTTGGCCGAGACCTGGCCGCCGACGATGGTCTGGATGCCGCGGCGTTTGGCATTGCGGATGCCGTTGCGGATGTCGTCGTCCGATTCGAAAATGTACTCGTGGATCTTGACGTCGAACATCCGTTCAATGTCCGCCAGATTACCGATCTTCTGGTTGTAGTGGAAGAATGCCATCTCCTCCCCCTGGATGTGGTGCTTGTGAAGCTCACTGATGAGGTCGAAGGGGGTGATGGGGATGAAGATCAGGGGCACGTTCACGGCATCCTTGATATAGTTCGCTGTGGAACCTCGGCTGAGGATGGCGTCCACCTTTGGCTCTAACTCCTTGGCATAGCGGACGGCGTCCTCAAAGGAGGCGGAGACGTTGTACGCCTGGATCCCCTCTTCGTTGGCAATGCGCATGAAAATCTCTGACATTTTGGGATAGGTGGCGATGAGTGCCAACCTGGGTCGATTGATCCTGTTTTGTTTGTGCATAACAACGCTCCTTATCAAGCCGTGTCCGACCGGAGTGGGGGACGGGGATGGCAAGTAGTTTCAGAAATGGAATGGGGAGTTCAAATCAGAAATGGGGGGCGGCTCAGCCTTCCGCGGGGACGCCGGTGCAGACGTTGCACAGGTGGCTGGTCAGCTCCTGCTGGATGTGCTCCCTTACAAACTGGACTGCTTTCATGTACTGGTCGAAGGAGATGCCCGTCTCCACGCCCATGGCGTGGAGCATATTCAACATATCCTCCGTGGCCGTATTCCCCGCAGCGCCGGGGGCGAAGGGGCAGCCGCCCAGACCGCCTACGGAGCTTTCAAAGAGGGTGATCCCCTGCTCCATGGCGGCCACTGTGTTGGCCAGACCCATACCGCGGGTGTCGTGGAGATGCATCCCCAGGGACAGGTCGGGGTAGCGAGTCAGAACCTTCTGAGCGAAATCGGAGACCTGGGCGGGGTTGGCCACGCCGATGGTGTCACAAAAGACCAGCTCCTTGACGCCGCAGCGGTTGGCGGCGAAATCGGCCACGTAGTAGACCTCCTCCATGGATACCTCCCCACGGAAGGGGCAGCCGAAGGCGGTGGCGATGTCCAGGCGCACGTTCAGGTCGGGGAATTGATCGGTCAGCTGCGCCAGGTTCTCGCAGGATTCCTGGACGGAGCGATTCACGTTGGCCTTGTTGTGGGCTTCGCTGGCGCTGATGACGTAGGTGACCGTGTGGATGCCGTTCTCCATGGCTCGCTCCGCCCCCTTGGCGTTGGGGACTAAGGCGATGAGCCGGACCCGATCCCCGTATTTGCTGGAGATCTCCTGGGCGACCTGGGCGGAGTCGAACATCTGGGGGATGGCTTTGGGGTGGACGAAGGAGGTCACTTCCATCTCCTGTACGCCCGCTTGGATCAGCAGCTCGATCTCCTGCAATTTGTCCTTGGTCTCAATGCGGTCTTTCAAATTCTGAAAGCCATCTCTGGGGCCGACTTCAACGACACGGATTCGATTGGGAAAAGTCATACGATACCTCACTGTTCTTCAGAAAAATGGATCGGTTTCCCCATGTTGAAGAAGGTCAAGGAAGCAGTACAGAGCTTTTTCCCGTCTTCGTTGGTCAGGACGACCCGGACGACCTGGGTCTTTTTGCCGTGCTTCTCCACAAATCCTTCTGCAAACAGGATGGACTCCTGGAGGGCGGCGTTGAGGAACTGCACGTTGCAGTTCAGCGTCACTGCATACTCCCCATAGGACCAAGCGGCCACAGCGCCGGCGATGTCGATGATCGCCATCAACGCCCCGCCGTGGACGGAGCCGAGCAGGTTCCGATCCCCTGCCCGGACGTGCATCACCACCCGGCTGTAGCCCTCCCGTACTTCGTCCACCGTAATGGCCATCTTCTGCGCAAACGGCATACTGTCTCGATATGCTTTCAAAGAGTCAAAAAAATTCATCAAAAAAGCTCCCTTCACCGTCGTTTCTAGGATTGGAAACCGTACTTCAAAAATGGAACATTTGTTTCATGGCTGTTAAAACAACAGACTGCCGAACAGAACCGTCTGTTCGGCAGCGTGTTGGATGTATGGGAACATTCGTGTGTTACACGAAAGCAGATGTCCCTCAGTCGTGCATGACCCCCATATCACCGAACAGATCTTCGTCGGTGGGGATCTTGCGCTCGATGCCGGTGGCCAGCCAGGTGTCGTTCATGTAGAACTCCAGGGTGACGTTCTTGGAGCAGATGTTGCCGCCCCAGGTGCCGCAGCCAACGGAGGGGCTGAAGGGATAACCGGCCAGCCAGCTGCCGGTGTTGACGATGGAGTTGGGCAGGTTGTTGTTGACGCGGACGGTGTGGGTCTGGAGAGCGTACTTCTCAATGTTGGCCTGATTGTTGGAATAGATGCCGCAGGAGTGGCCGGCGCCGGAGTAAGCGTGGATGGCGTTGACCTTGTCGATGGCTTCCTCCAGGTTGTTGACCTTGTAAACGGTCAGGACGATGCAGAGCTTTTCGCCGGACAGGGGATATTCAAAACCGGTACCGGTCTCTTCCACCATGATGAACTTGGTGTCATCGGGGATCTCGATGCCTGCGATGCCAGCGATGACCTTGGCGGGCTTTGCGCAGGTGTTGCGGTTCAGGTTGTGGTCAGCGGGCCAGGTGGGGAAGATGGCCTTCTGGATCTTGTCGTGCTCTTCCTTGCCCTGGCACAGATAAGCGCCCTCTGCCTTCAGAGCGGCGATCATTTCGTCATAAATGCTGTCGAAGATGACCAGTGCATTGTCGCAGGAGCAGCCGGCAGCCAGGTCGCCGGTCTTGCTGAGCATGATCTTGTGAGCGGCGTCCTTGATGTCGGCGGTGTCGTCGATGACCATGACTGCGTTGCCAGCGCCGACGCCATAGGCGGGGGTGCCGGAGGAGTAAGCGGCCTTGACCATGCCGGCGCCGCCGGTAGCCATGACCAGGTCAGCCTGGACCATCAGCTCCTGGGTCGCTTCCACAGACAGCTCTTCCGGGTCGATGCAGATGATCGCATCCTCAGGACAGCCGTGTTCCTTGAGCAGCTTGCGCATCATGTCCACTGCAGTCCAGGTGGTCTTTTTGCCACGGGGATGGGGGGCAAAGATGGTGGCGTTGCGGGTCTTGATGCCCATTTCAGTGGCGGTGATGGGGATCATCTCCGGCTGAGTGGAGGGGATCAGCGCGCCGATGACGCCAGCGGGCTTCTTGATGCGGACCAAGCCCTTTGCCTCATCTCGTTCCACGATGCCGACGGTCTTTTCGTGCTTGATGTCGTTGTACACGCCCTTGACCTTGGTTTCGATCTTGGCCAGCTTGGAGGGGATGTCGCCCAGTTCGGTCTCCTCCAGAGCCAGGTCGGACAATGCCTGACGGACGGGCAGGCGGGTCATCTCATAGGCGATCATTGCCACCAGCTTGTCTACCTGTTCCTGGGTGTAGTCGTTCAGGATCGCCTGTGCGGTTCTTGCGCGTGCGACCAGGCTAGCGATATAGGCGCTGGTCTCTTCATGTGTCTTTTTAGCCATTTTGTTGCACTCCTTATCGAATAAAGAAAAGATTAGATAGTGGCCTCAACAGGCTTTGTGTCCGGAAACACCACCTATTAGGGATTCTGTCTAGTTCCAGAGCAACTTTGATGCCAATATCGCCGGGGACGGGAAAAAGCAGCGGGGGATTCGGTGTCGTTCTAAAAATGAAATGTATAAACGGTGCGTGGTGAGGAGGTGAGTCGGGAAGGGTGGTGGGAACGCAAGCAGGCGTTCCAAAAGTGGAATATCTGGTTCACTCATGAAATGAGGCGGGAGAGCGTACCCCTTTGTTGTCCTAGTATACCATGAGAAAAGGGGAATGCAAACGGTTGAAACCGGGGTTTCACGGGCGAAATATGTTTTTTTAGAAGGAAACGGATTCTGGCAACCGAATTGCTCCCATAGCTAAGCAGGACAGAGCGGGCTTTCCCCATGAGGGCTGCTCTGTGAAACAAGAGAACAGGAGGTTGCAGCGTATGCAGTACACAAAGGAACTGGAAGCGAAGGCAACGGTTGCACAATGTCACTTACATACCTCGGCTCCCATTCCGCAGGAGGGGACGTTTACCACAGTGAAAGAGGTAACGGACATTTCCGGGTTCAGTCACAGTGTCGGAACCTGCGGGTTAAAGCAGGGGGCTTGTAAGTTATCCTTAAATATCAAAGACGGCATCATCCAGGAGGCACTGATCGAATGCGTCGGGTGCAGCGGCATGACCCAGTCCGCAGCCATGGCGGCGGAGATCCTGCCGGGGAAGACCCTGTTGGAGGCGTTGAACACCGACCTGGTCTGTGACGCCATCAACGTGGCCATGCGGGAGTATTTCCTGGCCATGGCCTACGGCCGTACCCAGACTGCCTATTCCGAGGGCGGCCTGTCCATCGGCGCCGGGATCGAGGATTTGGGAAAGGATCAGCGCAGCCAGGTGGGTACCACCTATGGCACAGTGGCCAAAGGCCCCCGTTACCTGGAGGTGACGGAAGGGTACGTGACCAAGCTGGCGTTGGATGGAAACGATGAGATCATCGGCTACGAGTATGTGAACCTGGGGCGGATGATGAGCCAGATCGCCGAGGGTGTTCCCGCCAACCAGGCGTTGGAGCAGGCCACCGGCCAGTATGGCCGCTTTGCCCAGGGGGTCCGTTATATCAATCCGAGGAAAGAGTGAGGTGTGGGATATGATTACCTTTGAAAATATGGATAAGAAGCTGGATCGCATCCAGGATTTCCTGCAAAAGCACCACATCCCCTCCTTGGAAGCGGCGCAGACGCTCTGCCTGGAGCGGGGGTTGGATGTGTTCTCCGTGGTCAAGGGCATCCAGCCCATCTGTTTTGACGATGCCTGTTGGGCCTATATCGCCGGCAGTGCGGCAGCGTTGCAGGCAGGCGTCCAGGATGCCGCAGAGGTGGCGCTAATCCTGGGCGAAGGGCTGCAAGCCTTTTGCCTGAAAGGCTCTGTAGCGGACGAACGGCAGGTGGGCACCGGCCATGGGGCGCTGGCGGCTATGGTGCTGTCCGAAGAGGTGGAGTGCTTCGCCTTCCTGGCAGGACACGAGTCCTTCGCCGCAGCCGAAGGCGCCATCGGCATCGTCAACTCGGCCAACCAGGTGCGGAAAAAGCCCCTGCGGGTCATCCTCAACGGTTTGGGCAAGGATGCCGGGTATATCATCTCCCGGGTGAACGGGTTCACTTATGTGCAGACCCAGTTTGACTACGCCAGCGGGGAGCTGAAGATCGTCCAGGAGATCCCATTCACCGAGGGCGACCGCGGCTCCATCCGCTGCTACGGGGCGGATGACATTCGAGAGGGGATCGCCATCATGGAACGGGAGGACGTGGATGTATCCATCTCCGGCAACGGCACCAACATGGTGCGCTTCACCCACCTGGTGGCTGGCGCTTATAAGCGCAACTGCCTGCTGAAGGGCAAGCGCTACTTCGCCTGCGCCTCCGGCGGCGGCATCGGCCGCACCTTAGGCCCGGACGAGACCTCCGCCGGCCCGGCGTCCTATGGCTTGACCGACTCCATGAGCCGGATGTACGGGGACGTGACCTTCGCCGGCTCCTCCTCCGTCCCCGCTCATGTGGAGATGATGGGGTATATCGGCATGGGCAACAACCCCATGGTGGGGGCTACCGTGTCCATCTCCGTTCAAATCGCAAAGATCAACGCAGGCCGGGCGTAAAGCTGGCACGGTAATTGCTATTCACTTTTTTATCAGGGATACTTGCAAAACGAGAAGAAATTCGCAACAATAACAAAAGAAATGTTTTTCATGAATCCAAAGAAAGGCCGGATAAGGTTATGAGAGAATTATTCCTGCTGCCGGAAGTGCAGAGCTTCGCCACATTCACCGCCTTCGCGGCGGAGCATCAGATCGGAACCACGGATCTGATCATCACCAACAAGCCCATCCTCCCCAATTTCCAGGCGGAGATCCCCGCCGGCGTCCCGGTCATCTGTACCGAGGACTATGGCCTGGGCGAACCGTCCGACGTGATGTTCGAGGCCATCCAGGCGGACGCCGCTGAGTATGATTACAAGCGGGTGGTCGCCGTGGGCGGCGGCACCGCCATCGACATTGCAAAGGCGCTGTGCGCCGCGGAAGGGCGGGACATGGATGCCCTGTTTGACGAGGATCCTGCCGCCTTGCAGCACACCAAGACCCTGTTCTGTCTGCCCACCACCTGCGGCACCGGCAGCGAGGTCACCGTCACCGCTGTGTTCGACCGCACCCGAAAGGGCACCAAGATGGGGCTGACCAACTACGCCCTGGGGGTAGACTACGCCATCATGATCCCCGACCTGCTCAAGACCCTACCGGCGTCCGTCTTTGGCGCATCCAGCATTGACGCGCTGATCCACGCCATCGAGAGCTATCTGGATGGCAAGCAGGCGACGGCAGCGTCCAGAATGTTCGCTGAGAAGGCCATCAACATGATCCTGCCGGTCTACCGCGCCATCCGGGAGCAGGGGTCTGACGTGCGCAACGACTACCTGTTGGAGATGCAGCTGGCCTCCAACTTCGCCGGTATCGCCATCGCCAACGCCCTCCCCTCCGCCTCCCACGCCATGGGCTATCCTTTCGCCGGAAAATTCCACCGTCCCCACGGGGAGGCTTGCTATGTGTTCCTGGATGCCACCATGCAGAAGTATCTGCGTGACGTGAAGGCTGGGAAGGTCTCCGCAAAGGACAAGCAGGTGTGGGATGACCTGATGGGCATCCTGGCACGGGGGCTGGATTTGGCAGGCGCTTCCGACAAAGTGCTGCTGAAGGAGCTGGACGCCCTGTGCGGCGTCATCCTGACCCGGAAGAGCCTGAAGGAATATGGTGCGACGGAGCAGGATTGCATTGACTTCGGCAAGAGCTGCTATGAACAGCAGCAGCGCCTGATGTCCTGCGCCTTCACCCCCTTTACCGAGGAAGAGCTGATCGAAGCCTTCCAGTCGGTCTATTAAGGATCTTCTTACCCAGAAGACAGAAATACCCCCGCAAGGGAGCGGGCGACTGCTCCCTTGCACCCTCACATTGGATATTCACAAGAATCATGATCTGCCAAAAGCGCAAAAGCGGAGCGGGCAACGTCTGCGGCCGGGAGTCCTCCTGAAGTAAAACAAATCCCCCGGCTCACTACCGCTGTCCTCACGCGCCCCCTTACCTCTGTGCGCGTCAGGACAGATGCCCTCTTTTTGAAAATAACTGTGATGTTAGGTTTGATTGTGTAACACGGATCCTCTTATCCGCTCCCGTTGCGTGTAGATGTGGTTCTTGTGAATGTTCAATGGATCCAAATGTGCCGGGATAGCATCCTAATTCTTTCTAGTCTACTTACTTCTCTCCCTACGCGGATTGCATTCGGGCTTTGCGCAAGCGAGCGTTTCCTTTCAACACAACCAATATTCAGCCTACCAGTCCCGGCATGGATCTGCATTGAACATTCACAAGAATCATACAGCGATAGAAGCGGCGATGGGACAACACGTGTCCATAACGAATCCCTCCTGAAAAGAAGCCCTCCGTCGCCAATGGCACCTGCCGTTGGTCCTCCTACCTCCTGAAAGCGGAGGGCTGCGATAACGCAAACTACCACCTGTCGCCCCTTTCTATACGCCCTGTGGTTCTTGTGAATGTCCGATCTGGACAGGGCGAACGATACGAAATCAAACATGAAACCCCTTTTTTCAAAAACGGAAGGCGTACGCAACTGTGTACGCCTTCCGTTTTTTTTGTTTAGGTAAGGGGAGGAAAGGGGAAAAGAATTGACAGGCGGGGTGGATTGTAAATTGCGTGCGAAAAATCCGGTCTGGTATACTAGGGATATAGGGAAAATGCCGGACGATTTCAGCAATGAAATACGATCTCCTCGGAATGAAACCCGTCCGGCGTCCCATCAGCGGGAATGGCAGGGCAGATCAGAGTTGAAAGAGAGGAACTGCAATGAAGAGACCCGCCGGTTGGGGCAAATTAAAAAATGCACAAAGGGAAGAACAAAGCTGGCATTGGATTTGCTTGTTTTAACAAACAGTTGCTACAAGAGCGGCAGACAGTTGAGTCGAGCTGTTTATGGTCTGCGCTGCTGTGGCAGGAATGCAAATGAGGGGAAGGAGGAATGCCAGATCCTGCGGGTCCAACGACGACCTGAAGCAAAAACGGTTGAGGGGTTAACCGTGAAAGAATCCATTTATGACAGAAAGAGGAGATGACTCTATGGAATTTACGTTATGGCAGCAAATCTTAGCAGAATTTGTTGGTTCTCTGCTCCTGATCTATATCGGTGACGGCGTTGTGGCCAACTGCATCTTAGACGGTTCTAACGGCAAAGGCCTGGGAACCACCGGCATTGATGTGGCGTGGGGCGTCGCAGTGGCACTGCCCGCCTTCATCTTTATGGACGTCAGCGGCGCTTATTTTAACCCGGCGGTCATCTTGGGCTTCCTGTGGCGCGGGGAGATCCTGCTGACCAAAGCGCTGATCTTCATCGTGGCAGACATCCTGGGTATGCTGGTCGGCTCCTACCTGGTCTATCTGACCTTCCTCAAGCAGTTCCAGGTCACCGAAGACGTGGGCGTCAAGCTCAACTGCTTCACCACCCGCCCCGCCATCCGGGATACTTGGAAGAACTTCCTGTCCGAGCTGATCGGCACCACCTTCCTGATCTACTTCGTCATGGAGATCGTCAACACCGATTGCAGCCAGCTGGCAAAGGCCTGCCTGATCGGCACCCTGGTCTTTGGTCTGGCCATCTGTATGGGCGGCTGCACCGGCGCATCCCTGAACTGTGCCCGTGACCTGGGCCCCCGTCTGGCGCACACCCTCCTGCCCGTCCACAAGAAGGGCAGCTCGGAGTGGGACTATGGCTGGATCCCTGTCGCCGGTCAGATCTGCGCCTCCTTTGTGGCCGCAGGGCTGTACATGGTGGTCCATTGGCACTGAGCGAGTGAGCGATATTCCTAAAAAAGTTTTGAGAAAAACGGCGAAATATGATAAATTGGCACAAGAATTGCTAAAGATTTTTCATGCAAGCATCCCATTTGAATCATAGATACCGACAACAAACAGACCTGTCCGCTGTGGCGGACGACTTAGCACGAGGAGGTAAAACAATGGCATACCCGAAAGAAGTTTATATTTACGGTCAGAAGTGTCCGGTTTTCAGCGGCCCTGGCATCATCATGGAGCTGGGCCTTCAGGCAAGAGCACGTAACCTGCAGAAAGCCTTTATCGTCACCGACGGCGGCGTGGTCAAGGCCGGCATCCTGACCAAACTGGAACGCTCCCTGAAACGTGCGGGCGTGGACTACATCGTCTTTGACGAGATCAACGTGGATCCCCTGGACACCATCGTGTTCAAGGCAGCGGAGCTGTGCAAGCAGTCCGGCGCGGACTTTATCATCGGTCTGGGCGGCGGCTCCTCCCTGGATGCAGCCAAGTCCATCGGCATCCTCCAGACCAATCCCATGCCCCTGTCTCAGTACTATGGCGTGTTCGCACCCAATCCCACCATTCCCATCTGGGAAGTGCCCACCACCTCCGGCACCGGCAGTGAGTGCACCTCCTACAGTGTCATCTCCGACACCACCACCAACACCAAGAAGGTCCCCCTCCAGAACGCCGACCTGGCCTTCTGCGATGGCGAGCTGACCATTGGCCTGCCTCCCCAGCTCACCGCTGCCACCGCCATGGACGCCTTCTCCCACGCGGCAGAATGCATCACCGGCCTGATCCAGAACCCCCATACGGACGCCTTGTGCTCCTATGGCATCCGTCAGATCATGACCTGGGCACCGGTCTGCATGAAGGAACCGGAGAACATTGAAGCCCGTCAGAATATGATGGACGCCGCCAACCTGATCGGCATCGGCTTCGGCGAGATGGGCTGCCACCTGGGCCACGCCATCGGCCAGTGCATGGGTGCTGCCTTCCACACCACCCACGGCATCTCCTGCGCTTGGGCGCTGCCTGCTACCATGGAGTATGCAGCCATCGCCAACCCCGACAAGGTGAAGATCGTGGCAGACTTCATGGGTCTGACCTATGATCCCGACATCACCGCCGAAGGCATCGGCAAGCTGGTCTCCGACGGCATCAGCGATTTCATGTACAACACCCTGGGTCTCCAGCCCAT
Organism: uncultured Oscillospiraceae bacterium; assembly: GCA_934597165.1. Classification (GTDB taxonomy): domain Bacteria; phylum Bacillota; class Clostridia; order Oscillospirales; family Oscillospiraceae; genus Onthomonas. The sequence continues at coordinate 21,640 of CAKTQP010000017.1, read as the reverse complement.
GAGCGAGTACGGCATCACCAGAGAAGCGCTGATCGGCATTGCGGACATCGTTATGGAAGATAACTGCTGGCCTGTCATCCCCAGCCCCCTGACCAAGGCGGAGCTGGAAGAGCTGCTGGGGAAGGTCTACGACTCCTACAAGGGTTAATGCACACACGATTACGGAAACGGAGGTTACGGTATGTCCTATAAAATCAACTATTATGAATCCACTTGTTATACATGGATGGGTGCCGGCGCGGTCAAGAAGGTCGGCGAAGCGGCAAAGGAAAAGGGCCTGAAGAAGATGCTGATCGTCACCGATCCCTTCCTGGGCAGCTCTCCCATTGTGGAGAAGGTCAAGGCGTCTCTGGACGCAGAGGGCGTGGGCTATGTTGTCTATGACAAGTGCAACGTAGACCCCCTGGATACTGTCGTCTATGAGGCGGCAGAGCTGGGCAAGCAGGAAGGCATCGACGGCATCATCGGCTTGGGCGGCGGTTCCCCCATGGACGCAGCCAAGTCCATCGGCATCCTTCAGACCAATCCCGCACCCCTGTCCCAGTACTATGGCGTCTTTGCCCCCAATCCCACGGTCCCCATCTTTGAGATCCCCACCACCACGGGCACGGGCAGCGAGAGCACCTTCTACAGCGTCATCTCTGACACCACCACCAACACCAAGAAGGTCCCCTTCCAGAAGGCTGACCTGGCCATCTGCGACCCCGAGCTGACCTATGACCTGCCGGCAGAGCTGACCGCAGCCACTGCCATGGACGCCTTCGCCCATGCGGCAGAGTGCATGACCGGCTTGATCCAGTGCCCCAAGACAGACGCACTGTGCGGCTGGGGCATCAAGCTGCTGATGGAGAACGTGGAGACCGCAGTACACGATCCCCACAACGAAAAGGCACGTGAGAACATGATGATTGCCTCCAACCTGATCGGCGCCGGCTTCGGCGTTATGGGCTGCCACCTGGGTCACGCCATCGGTCAGTGCATGGGCGCTGCCTTCCACACCACCCACGGCATCTCCTGCGCTTGGCCTCTGCCTGCCGTCATGGAATATGCTGCTGTTTCCGAGCCGGAACAGGTGAAGCTGGTGGCGGATTACATGGGTCTGACCTATGATCCCGACATCACCCCCGAAGGCATCGGCAAGCTGGTCTCCGACGAGATCAAGGCGCTGATGAAGCGCATCCACATCAAGCCCATGACCGAGTATGGCATCACCAGAGAGGCCATGGTGGGCATTGCCGACATCGTGATGGCCGACAACTGCTGGCCTGTCATCCCCCGTCCTCTGAGCAAGGCACAACTGGAAGAAATGCTGGGCGATATCTGGGATTACAATAGCTGATCCGGATAAAAAAGAAAACGTAGTTTTTTTAACTGCTTGGAACAGGAACGCCCTCCGGGATCGGAGGGCGTTTTTTGATGAAAAACAGGAGAAAAACTGCGGAAAAGTTGACATGAGAACCGAGTTGTAAATTGAATTGTTCCATCAGAGAACCTATACTAAAGATACAAAACAGCTCGAAAAAGGTATTTTACTTACAATCTTTTGGAGGTATGATTTATGGAATTTAAGCATGCTCTTTCTCCCATCCAGATTGGGAATATGACCGTCCGCAACCGCTTCGTCGTCCCCCCCATGGGCACCAACTTCGCTGACGGGGAAGGCTTTGTGACCCAGCGGCTGATCGACTACTACACCGCCCGTGCCAAGGGTGGTTTTGGCCTCATCATCCTGGAAGTGACCGCCATCGATCCCGCTGGCCGCTCCATCCCCAACGAAGTGGGTGTGTGGAGTGATGAACACATCGCCGGTCTGAAGCGCCTGACCGAGTCCGTCCACCAGTACGGCGCGAAGATCATCCTCCAGCTCCACCATGCTGGCCGCCAGACCAACGAGGTCAACACCCACGGTCTGCCCCTGGAAGCTCCTTCCGCTGTCTCCTGTCCCCTCATGAAGATCATCCCCAACGAGATGACCACCGAGCGGGTCTACCAGCTCATCGAACAGTTCGGCGACGGCGCACGTCGTGCCATGCTGGCAGGCTTTGACGGCGTGGAAGTCCACGGCGCACATGGCTACCTGATCGGTCAGTTCATCTCCGCACACTCCAACAAGCGTATGGATGAGTTCGGCGGCGACCTGGTCAGCCGGATGAAGTTCCCCCTGGACATCATGAAGAACATCCGCCGCAAGTGCGGCAACGGCTTCCCCGTCCTCTTCCGCTCCAGTGTCCGGGAACTGGTGCAGGACGGCGTAGATCTGAACCAGGCCAAGATCATCTGCAAGATGATGGAAGACGCTGGTGTCAACGCCATCCACGCCTCCCTGTGTACCTATGGCAGCCTGGAATGGATGAGCGTTCCCGCAGCCGTCCCCGCTGGCTTCAACGCCTTTACCGCAGCGGAGATCAAGAAGGCTGTTTCCATCCCTGTCATCACCGTGGGCAAGATCAACGACCCCTATCTGGTGGAATCCATCATCGCCACCGGCGAGGCGGATATGTGCGCACTGGGCAGAGAATCCATCGCTGACCCCGCCATCCCCAACAAGGTCGCCTGCGGCGCTGTGGATGAGATCTGTCCCTGCATCGCCTGTGAGCAGTCCTGCCACGGCCACCTGGATCTGAACATCGGCATCTGCTGCCTGGCCAACCCCCTGACCGGCAACGAAGGCGCAGACCTGAAGCCCGCCGCACAGCCCAAGAAGGTGGTCATCGTCGGCGCTGGCCCTGCCGGTCTGGAGACCGCATGGCGTCTGGCAAAGGCTGGCCATCAGGTCACCGTCCTGGAACAGGATACCAAGATCGGCGGCCAGTTCCGTATCGCCGCTCTGCCTCCCACCAAGGTGGAGATCATCCGTCTGTTGAAGTACTGGGTCCGTATGTGCGAAAAGTACGGCGTAGACATCCAGACCGGTGTTGCTGCTACTGCGGATACCATCAAGGCCATGAACGCAGACGCCGTGGTCCTGGCCACCGGCGCAAAGCTGCTCAAGCCCGCTATCCCTGGCATCGACAACCCCAAGTTCCTGGAACCGGCTGAGATCCTGGACGGCAAGAAGAACTTTGGCAGCAAGGTCCTGGTCTGCGGCGGCGGCCTGGTGGGCGTAGAGACCACCGAGTTCATCGCAGAGCGCGGCGCGCAGGTCACTGTCATTGATATGCTCAGCGATTGGGCCACCGATCTGCACGCATTCGTCCGTGCCTTCACCATCCCCAACCTGAAAAAACATGGCGCTACCTTCGTAGGCGAAGCCACCATCCAGGAATTCAAGGAAGATGGCGTAGTGTACACCAAGGGCGGCGAGACCCTGGAGCTGAACGGCTTTGACGACATCGTCCTGGCCATGGGCCGTGTGGCCTTCAACCCCTTGGAAGAGGCACTGAAGGGCGCAGTGAAGGAGCTGTACGTCATCGGCGACGCTTCCCAGGCAGGCAACGCAAGCAAGGCCACTGAGGAAGCCTTGGCTGTGGCACAGAAGATCAACGGCTAATGTGTGTAACGTGTTGAGATCGCAGCCTCCACACGATTCACGATAGAACAGGGCGGTGGGACACGAGCCGCCGCCCTGGGAACCCTCTCAAAATCGAAAACGGCAGACCCCCGATCGGTCTGCCGTTTTTGGTCTTATCCGATGGCGTCTGCCGCTAGAGCCGCCTCCCGCTGGATCTGCGCCTCTTCCTCCTCGGTCACCAACAGGCCACGGAGGGACTGGGGGATGCAGCTCAAAAAGAGCTTGACCAGCTGAGGCGGGGTGTCCTTGAAGTTGCGCAATACCCACTCTCCCGTGACACGGACACAGGCGGTGCAGTAAAAGTTCAATTCGCCATCTAGCTTCTTGGCCTCCTCTACGCCGATTTTCTTGGCGATGGCGTCAAAGTACAACGTCTTGGTGATGTTGAAGAAGGACGTGAGGAACCACTCCTTCCGGTAGGCCTGCTGGTAAAAGGTGCGGTTGTTGCGCACCATGTTCAGCTTAGTGATGACCGCCTCATACCAGGTACATTCGGAACCGATGAGGGAGAAGAAATCCACGGCTTCGGTGCGATAGATCCAGTCGATCACGTCGTACTTATCCTTGAAGTTGTTGTAAAAGCATTGGCGGCTGACGCCGCAGTTGTTGCAGATTTCCGCAATGGTCATATTGTCAAGAGAATCCGTCAACATCATCTCGTTGACCGTGCGTGCGATGCGTTCCTTTGCGGTAGGTTTTTTCAACGGGAATCCCTCCTTATGCGTTAGAAAATCCTGCGAGATATGATTATTAACATTATACCGGATTTTACGTGGAAACTCAACCGAAAGGAGGAAAAGCGTGGGGAAAGAACGAAAAAAGCAGGAATTTCCTGTTATAAAATGATCTGAATTGGGAGAGATAGCAAAGAAAGGAAGGGCAGAAAAGATGAAGGTTATGAGCAATGGAATCGTCAACGGAAGGATCGACCGAAAGTATGGGAAATACGGCAGCCAGTGCAATGAGGACGGCGTGCCCAGCTGTTCCCTGCCAGTGGAGATCTTGGATGCGCCGGAGGGGACGGCATCCTTCGCGCTGATCCTGGAGGACAAGGATGCCATCCCGGTCTGCGGCTTCAGCTGGATCCACTGGACGGCCGCCAATATCACCCGCACCACCCTGGCGGAAGGGGAGAGCGCAGCGCATCCGGATTACGTGCAGGGGGTCAACAGCTTTGCCAGCGCCCTGCAGGGCTACGACCCGCAGCGGAACAGCTGCTATGGTGGCATGACCCCGCCCGACTGCCCCCACACCTATGAGCTGCACGTGTACGCCCTGGACACCAAGCTGGAGCTGGAGGCGGGGTTCTATATGAACGAGCTGTATTGGAAAATGCAGGGGCATATCCTGGCGCAGGCCACCTTGTCCGGGATGTATGAGAACTGAAAGGGTTCAATATCGAAACGAAATTCCAAAACTGGAACATCCAGTGACAGAAAAAGCGGGAACGGGGACAGAAAAAGACGGAAATTTCCTTGTTTTGCAGTAGGAGACAATCTGGCATAGGAATTGCTCGAATATAGAGTGTAAAAGACGCCTGAAATTGTGATAAAGCGACAAAAGCACAACCCTGCCAGACAGGGCGACGGGGAACCGCCGGCCTGCCCATGACATGGGGGAAAGGGGACAGGCGTGATTTGAACGGAACGATCCATTCAGAGTAAAAATTGGAGGTATAACAATGGCAAAGATGTTGAACGTCACCAATCCTGTCAACGGCGAACTGGTTCAGGCAATTCCGTATGTGACCGAAGCGGAAATGCAGGCGATGATGGAGAAGGCAAAGGCTGCAAAAGCGACCTGGGCAAAGACTCCTATGTGGCAGAGAACCCGCCTGATGTATCAGATCATTGATAAGATCATTGAAAACACCAAGGAAGTGGCCACCCTGCTGTCCACCGAGATGGGCAAGCCCATCGCTCAGGCGCTGTCCGAGACCGGCGGTTCTGCCAATATCGCCCGTGGCTTTGTAGAACACGCAAACCATATCTACGGCCAGGTGCTCCCCTGTGACAACCAGCCCAACTTTGAAAATGACTTCATCTTCACCCGCCGGGAACCCCTGGGCATCATCACCTGCATCATCCCCTTCAACTATCCCATCGAACTGTACGTCCATAAGGTCGTCCCCGCTGTCATGATGGGCAACGTGGTCATCGTCAAGGCTCCCTCTGACAACCCCCTGGCCATGCTGAAGCTGAGCAAGATCTTTGAAGAGATCCTCCCCGAAGGCGTCGTGCAGTCCCTGGTATGTGAACGGAATATCTCTGACCAGTACCTGGTGCAGAACAAGGACATCGCAGCCATCAGCCTGACCGGCTCCACTGCCACCGGTGTCAAGATGGCAGAAGGCGGCGCGGACACCCTCAAGCACCTGTTCCTGGAGCTGGGCGGCAACGATGGCAATATCATCCGCGCCGATGCAGATCTGGATTACGCAGTCAGCGAGATGATCGGCGGCCGCATCTTCAACGCCGGCCAGACCTGCTGCGCATGTAAGCGCTTCATCGTCCACAAGTCCATCATGGACGCACTGGCCGACAAGCTGGTGACCGCCCTGAAGGCACTGAAGATTGGCGATGCGCTGGATCCCACCGTGGATATGTCCACTGTCATCTCCGAAAAGGCAGCCATCGAAGTGGAAGAAGAGATCCAGTACACCCTGAAGCAGGGCGGCGAGCTGCTGTACGGCGGCGACCGTAAGGGCGCATTCATCACCCCCACCGTCATCAAGAACGTCCCCAAGACCGCAGACGTGGCAAGCAACCTGGAGATCTTCGGGCCGGTCTTCCCCCTCATCCCCTTCGAGACCGACGAGGAAGCACTGGAGATCCTGAACAACTGCGACAACGGCCTGTCCTCCGGCATCATCACCAAGGACCTCAAGACCGCTATGAAGATGGCTTGCGAGATCAAGTCCGGCGCTTGCGTCCTGAACGGCCAGAGCAGCTACCGTCACATGGAACAGGCTTTTGGCGGTTACAAGATGACCGGTATCGGTCGGGAAGGGATCTCCACTACCCTGGAAGAACATTCCCAGCTCAAGAGCTACATCATCAAGGGCGCTTTCAACTTTGAAACCATGCCCGATATCATCGCCAGCGAGCTGACCGGCGGCAACTGATCCATCCATTTACCCAAACAATGGCTTTATCCTAAAAAAGAGACCGGCACAGCCATAAACTGAACCGGCTCGCAATCGTCCCAAACCAAAAGAACGGGTCGTCTGCTAGGCAGACGACCCGCTTTTTGTCGTTGGATAAACGGAAAGGCGTTACCCCTTCACCGCTCCGCCGCAGTATTCGCAGCAGCCGTTGGCGTCGGGCGTGGTGGTGGCGCCGCAGTAGGGGCAGGTGACCGCCTGCTTGGGAGCGTTGGCGGCCTCGATGTTGTCCCGCACCGTCTGACGCACCTGGGTCAGCGCCGCGCGGATCTCTTCGCCCAGCTGCTTGCAGGTGCGGTATTCCGGGTCGTTGTCCAGGTTCAGGCTGGAGCCGCCGCCCAGGGAGATGCCGGCGATGGTCAGGCTGGGGTTGGTCTGGGTGTTCACGGTGATGTTGCGGTCGTTCAGGCGGAAGCGGATCTGGTTGAAGTAGGGGTTGTTGACGGAGATGTCGATGTAGAAGTCATAGGAATACTCATAGCGCGGGGGATTGTAGCGCACTTCCTTGCCGTCGGCGTCCTCGTAGGTCAGCTCGTCCCGCGTCTCGTCGATGTCCAGCCGGCAGCCGGTCACGTCGGCGAAGTCCAGCACGTCCGGGTTGGCTTCCTTCCAGTCCCGCGCGGAGGTGACCAGGAACTTGCCTGCGTCCTCGTCCAGCAGCACCTTGGTGCGCTCGCCCAGGGAACGGGTGGTGTGGAACTGTGCCACCTTCTCCTGGTTGGCTTCCCGGTAGGCCAGCTGCTCCTTGATCTCGGCCACGGTGCTCCGACGGCGGTCGCTGAACCAGGGGGAGAGCTTTTTGGCGCACTCCTTGCACAGGTTGCCGTCCTCCAGCTTCCGGTTGCCCAGCAGGCCGATCTTTTCGCCGCATACGTCGCAAGATTTCTTACTGAAAAGTCCCATAATATAACCTCCAAAAAACTAGACTTTTTATGTTGCACTGTCCCGCGAGCACGCGACAGCTTCCTTGGCTTGTTGTCTCCAGGCGTCCTCCGCCAGGTCGGTCAAAAGCCCACGCAGCTCCCGTGCGCCTTGGCCGTCCCACTCCTCCGTCACCGTCCGTCCGCCCTGTCGCCACGTGATGGTCAGGCAACTCTCCGTGGCGTCTAAGACCATCAGGTCGGGTGTGGATTCCGACCGAGGGGGGAAGGCGTGGGTGGTGAGATAAGTCTCCAACTGACGCCATTGTGGCTCAGGAAGGGGCAAATCCTCCGGATTTCGCTCCTCTTTTTGTACATATTCCCCGCTGATACAAGGAATCCCATCCTGTCGCTCCACAAAGAACGCAAAACAGTCCTCCCGGCAGGAATGGGTCTGTGTCCAGCGCAAAGCGACCAGCTCTTTAGCCGGCGGGGATGGGTTCAGCCCCAGCACGCTGACCGCTCCCACGCCCAGCACCAGACCCACCACGGTCAGGACGCACCAGAGCACGTGGCTCTTTTGTGTCATCGGTCACGCCCAGGGGTCTGCCGCAGCGGGGATACGGATACCGGTCAAAATACTGGAGTATTCCCATAAAAACCACTGGTCGCCCTTCTGCCGCAGCTTCATGGGACGAGGCGCATCTGCCCCGGCGCTTTTCAGGTAAAACCGCAGGTATCCTGCCTCCACATCCTGAGGACGAGGGTCAGGCAGCACCTCCACCACATAGGGCTGAGTGGGGGTGTAGTTGTTGGCGGGAGTGGCGCCGTGGAAGTAGGAGAGGGGGAGATACGCCTTTCCCCGCAGGCGATCCCGCAGGAACTGACCGTCGTAGGGCGTCATGGGACGGGGGCCGCGGAGCTGGTTCATGGCAGCTAGACCAGCCTCTGGATTCTGGGTGTACAGGTGCAGGGCGCAGAGGAAATAGGCGCAGACCTGTTCGGGCACGGTGGTGCCGGCTTGGATGAGGGTGGCGAATGCCTGCTCTGTGGTGGGCAGGGTGGGCAATGTGACCTGCATGGCGAGTCCTCCTTTGATTCGGTGTGGCGGTCATGACGTCTATCTTGTCTATTTTATTATAGAGGGGTTCCCGCGCTGCCACATCACCCAAAAGGATGAGGCGCGGGATATTTCCTGGGAAAAGCGCAAAAAAAGAGCGCCTGCGACAGGACGCTCTGGGATATAAACGGGTCAATCCACGCTGACCGCCACGCCGCTGACCCGTGCCTGAATGGCAAGCTCGGTGCGGTTTTCGTAGCCGGTCTTGTTGAGCATATGGCGGATGTGGACCTTGACCGTGTTTTCAGAAATGTTGAGTTTTTTGGCGATGGCTCCATTGGAGAGCCCCTTGGTCATCCACCGCAGCACATCCAGCTCCCGCTGGGTGAACTCGGTGTTGAAGGACAGCCCCAATGGGATTCGGGGCAGGCAGTCCGGGTAGACCGATTCCCCGGCCATGGTGCGATCCATCACATCTAGGATGGTCTCCTCGGACAGCTCTTTGTACCAGAAGCTGTCAATGCCGATCTCCCGCGCCCGTCTCAGCCAAGACGCTTCCGCCATGGAGGTGATGGCGATGATCTTCACCTGAGGGAACTGCGCTTTCAGGTCTGCTGCCGCGTCCAGGCCGTTGGAACCGTCCTGCATGAGGATGTCCATGAGCACCAGATCCACCGGCGTCTCCGCCATGCAGGGGCAGGCGTGGGCGGCGGAGTCCACCAGGCGGACCACCTCATAGGTCTCGCTGGAGGCCAGGGACAGCGCGAACAGCTGTCGCGTCATGGACTGATCGTCCACCACCATCACACGTGTTTTGCTCATTCCATCTTGTCCCCCTTCGGCAGGCTGTCCTTAGTATAGCATATCCCGCGCACCCCTTCAATGGACGGCCTGGAGTGGGAGGACACTTGACGGGGCGTGGTGGACGCATGTTATAATATGATGTTGGCAAACTTGGTATTTCTGACCAGCAGGGAGGACGGAGAAGATGACGGAACCGCAAAAGAAGAACCTGCGCATCGGTGTGGTAGTGACGGCGCTGGTGCTGTGCGCCATCCTGGCACGGGTGGCGGGGCTGCTGCAATTCCATAAGGTGGCCACCGGCCTGCTGCGCAGCGGCATTTACATCGGCCTGCTGGCGGCCTGGGGGGTCTCCGTCCGGCTGCGCATCGTCCAGACCCAGGTGCGGCGCTACCTGACGGCGGTCTCTCTGCTCATGGTCTTTTGGATGGCGGAGCGGACGGCGAAATATTTTTTCGTCACCGATTGGAACGTCGGCCGCCACCTCTAGTATGGCTACTACTTTCCCATGCTCTTCATCCCTCTCCTGGCCGTGTTCGTCTCCTTCTCCCTGGGCAGACCGGAGAATTTCCGCCTGCCCAAGTGGACGACCATCCTCTATCTGCCCACCACACTGGCCCTCCTCCTGGTGCTCACCAACGACCTGCATCAGTGGGTGTTCACCTTTACCAGTGTGGCGTCGCTCCGGGAGGCCAATGCGGACGGGTACGAGTGGGGATACTACCTGGCGGTGGGGTGGATGATGCTGTGTACGGTGACGGCGCTGGTGACCATGTCCCTGAAATGCCGTATCCCACGGAGCAAAAAGGTGCTATGGCTGCCTTTGCTGCCGGTGTTCTTCTCCTTGGTCTATGGCGTGCTCTATGTCACCCAGGTGCCTTGGCTGCGGACGGTGCTGGGAGATATGACCGCCTTCCAGTGCGTGATGTATACGGCGGTCTTTGAGTGCTGCATCCAGTGCGGCCTCATCCAGTCCAACATGGACTATGACGCCCTTTTCGCTGCCACCACCATCCGTGCCCAGATCGTGGACCCGGCCTTGCAGGTCACCGCGTCCTCTGCCTCTGCCCAAGTGCTGTCCAAGGCGACCATGCAGCAGGCGGTGGACAAGCCCTTTCGGCTGGACGAGAACACCCTCTTGAAAAGCCACAGCATCCGGAACGGCTACGTGTTCTGGCAGGAGGACATCTCCGAACTGTCCGCAGTGCTGGCTCAGTTGCAGGAGACCCAGGCGGAGCTGCGGGACACTGGGGACATCCTGAAGGCGGAGACAGAGCAGGCGGCTCACTGGCTGAAGCTCACCGAGGAGAACCGTCTGTACGACCTGATGGAACAGCAGACCGCCCCTCAGATCGCCCGGCTGCGTCAGCTGTTGCAGCAGCTCCAGGAGACCGATTCCCTGGCGGAGGCGAAAGGGATACTGGGACAGATCGTGGTCATCGGCACCTATGTCAAGCGGAGAAATAACTTGATCTTTATCACCAGTCAAAAGCAGACCATCGAAGCGGGTGAGCTGCGCCTGTGCCTGAACGAATCCCTGACCAGCTTGGAGCTGTACGGCGTCCAGTGTGCGGTCACCTTGCAGATGGAGGGGGCACTGCCGGTCTCCACTGCCACGGGAATCTATGACCTGTTCGAGGCGGTGGTGGAAGTCAGCCTGCCCACCTTGTCCCACCTGCTCCTCTACGAGGAGGATACGGGCACGGCCATTCAGGTGAACCTGGTGGCCGACTGCGACACGGATTTGACGGTGCTTTGCAGCCAATTCCCGCAGTTGGAGTTGGAACAGGACGAGGACGGGATCTGGTACTTGACCCGACAGATGGAAAGGGGGCGTTAGGAGTGAACGCTATCAAGGAGAGCTTTGACAACCTGCCCACCGCGGCCTGCTTCTTTGACAGCAAGGGGCTGGTGCGCCTGATGAACCGGCGGATGCTGGACGTGGGGGCCGCCCTGCTTGGCAGCGGCATCCAGACCCTGGCGGAGCTCCACGCCGCCCTGGCAGAGCCGCCGGAGACGGTGGCGGTGGTGGACGCCGCCATGGGGGTGTACCAGTTCCCGGACGGGGTGATGCTGCGGTTTGAGGAGAAAGAAATCATCGACCGTTACGGCCGACCCTTCACTCAGGTGACGGCGGCGGATGTGACCGAGCTGGTGGCCCTGCAAGGGAAGTTAAAAGAGGAAAACGCCCGGCTGGCCGACGCCAACCGGCGAGCGAAACGGCTGTACGACCGGATGCCGGAGATCGTGCGGGAAGAAGAGATCTTGGCCATGAAGATGCGCGTCCACGACGACATCGGCCACACCATCCTCTCCGCCCGTCGTGCCCTGCGGCAGGGGGAGAGTGTGGAGGCCGTCCGTGCCAGTGCTGCCGCGTGGGAGAAGTCTATTGCGCTGCTCTGCCACGCCAACCAGCTGCCGGAGACCCAGGAGCCGTTGGAGTACGCCAAAGCCCGCGCCGCTGCCCTGGGGGCAGAAGTGGTGCTGGAGGGGACGCTGCCGGAGGGTGCCAGTGTGCGGGCGCTGTTCGCCTTGGCCATCCGGGAGTGTACCTCCAACTGTGTCCGCCACGCCCACGGGAATCAGGTCTATGCTGTGGCCAAAACGGAAGGCGGTTTCTGCACCCTGACCATCACCAACAACGGCCAGCCCCCCAAAGACGCTATCACCGAGGGCGGCGGCCTGTCCAGTCTGCGGCGGCGGATGGAGCAGGCGGGGGGCTTGATGAACCTTGAGAGTCAGCCGCGGTTCGTACTGACGGTGACGTTGCCGGATGAGGAGGAGAAGCGATGATACAAGTGATGATCGTGGAGGATCAGAAGCTCATCCGCAGCCTGTTGGAGAGCTACATTGAAAAGGAGGAAGGCTACCAAGTGGCTGCCTCTCTTACCGGCGCCAACCGAGCGCCCGACCTGTGCGACGGGGGACCGTTCGACCTGATCTTGATGGATGTCCAGACTGAGCACCGGGAGAACGGCTTGACGGCGGTGGAGAAAATCAAGCAGGCGCACCCGTCCATCAAAATTGTAGTGGTCACATCCCTGGTGGACTACGAGGTGCTCCGCCGTGCCAAAGCCGCCGGGGCGGACAGTCTGTGGTACAAGGACAGCGAGGAGGAGACCCTGATGGAGGTGGTGCGGCGCACCATGGCCGGGGAACGGGTCTTTCCAGACGCGCCGCCGGGAGTGGAGATCGGCACGGCGGTGAGCACTGAGTTCACCAAAGGGGAGATGAAGGTGCTGCGCTGTCTGGTGCGGGGGATGTCCTACAGCGGCATCGCCCAGACCTTGGGCATCGAGGTGACCACGGTGAAGTACCACGTGACCAATATGCTCCAAAAGACCAATCTGAAGAACAAGCTCCAGCTGGCATTGGCCGCCAGTGAGGCAAAATTGGTGGTAGATTTGGCGGAAGAGCCATAAAATAGGAGATGTTAATCTCCATTGCTTGCGGCAACGGGGCGTTCTGCGTACAATCGAGGCAACGACAGGAAGAAAGGTGGGATTCCGATGTTAAAGGAAAACCTGAAAACACTCAGAAAAGCCAAGGGGCTGTCTCAGGAAGAGCTGGCTGTCAAGCTCCACGTGGTGCGGCAGACCATCTCCAAATGGGAACAGGGTCTGTCGGTGCCCGATTCCGACCAGCTGCTCACCATCTCCCAAGTGCTGGAGACCCCGGTGAGCACCCTGCTGGGGGAGACCATAGTCGTGCCGGAGGCGGACGACCTGAAAGCCATCTCGGAAAAGCTGGAGGTGCTCAACTTGCAGCTGGCGCAGCGGGCGGAAGCGAAACGAAGGGTGCTCCACTGGCTGTTGATCGCCCTGTGCGTGGTCATCGTGGTCATTGCCGCCGTCCTGTTCGGGCTGGACAGCCCCTATCTGAGCTGGGACTATCACGACCCGGAGACCGCGGTGTTCGGCGCTGCGTTTCATGTCTTTGAGTGGCTGTTCGTCCGGCTGGCGCCGGTGGTCTTGCTCGGAGCCGTTGTGGGCGTGGTGCTGACGCGGAAGAAAGCGGAGCGATAACTTCAATATGAGAGGAAAAAGCCTCCGTATCATCCTTTTTGTGGTGGTACGGAGGCTTTTTTCTTTTGTCTTGACAGGGAGATAGGCAGAAAATCTGAAAACCTGTACAAAAGTAGGGGGTGCAGACGGGGGGAAATTCGTACAATGAAAAGTAGAGAATGGGAACAGAGCGACAAGGAAAGGAGTTGGTGCCATGCGAAGGGTTGTATTGGATTTGCAGTACGCGATGTTCGCCCAGGCGATCTCACAGGCGTTGGAAGGGAGTGAGCCGGATTTTCTGGTGCTCCAATCAGAGCATTCCAAGGACACGGTCGCCTTGTGCCGCTCCTGTCACGCCTACGCGGTGATCTTGGAGGTGACCGGCTGTTCCCCCTGGAAGCTGGAGGAGCGACTCCAGCTTCGGGAGACCCTGCAACGGGGAAGAGATGACCGGCGTCATGAACAGCATCAAGCTGGACGCGGACCAGTTTGCGGACCCCAACAAGGAACGGGTGGACGCGGACGGCTTTGAGTGCGACGAGACCGGTCGGCTCTCCGCCTACTCCGGGGACAAAAAGGACATCACCATCCCCGCCACCATCGGCAAATACAGCATCACCACTGTCCGCAGCGACGCCTTCCGGGGCAACAAGGACATCACCTCGGTCACCCTGGCCGAAGGCATCACCACCCTGGACTACGCTGCCTTCCAGGACTGCAAGAACCTGACCAACGTCACCCTGCCCTCCAGCCTGACCTATATCGGCTCCCGTGCCTTTGAGGGCTGCGAGAAGTTGAAGACCGTCCACTACAGCGACGGCCTGACCACCATCGACAGCAACGCCTTCAGCGGCTGCACCAGCCTGGAATCCGGTGGGTTCCCCGCATCCCTGTCCGAGATCGGCAACTACGCCTTTGAGGACTGCGGCAAGCTGGGCGACGTGACCCTGCCGGACGGCGTGAACCTGGTGGGCGAGCACGCCTTTGTGCGAGCCGGTTCCGGCGGCAAGTTCCAGTGCGGCGACAACGTGACCTTCGGCAAGAACGCCCTCCAGGAAGTCCACTTCGCCACCGTCCAGCTGGGCGGCAACTGCGACCTGTCCGCCGAGCAGATCATGGCCGGCGTCAAGGTCGGCAAGCTGACCATTGGGGAAGGCTGCACCAAGCTGGGCAAGGATTTTGCCTCCTGCGCCTGGGTGGATGCGCCTGTAGGCCAGGAGCCGATGGAAGTGATCTTGCCGGAGAGCCTGAAAGAGATGGGCGAGAACGCCTTCGCCCTGCGTCCCGGCCTGAAGGCCATCGACCTGAAGCAGGTGGAGACCATGGGCAAGGGCGCCTTTCAGAACGCTGGTATCAGCGAGGTCACCATTCCCGGCACCCTGAAGACCGTGCCCGAGGAGGCTTTCTATCAGTGCAAGAACCTGAAGACCATCGACGTGGCAGAAGGGGTGGAGACCATCGAACCCTATGCCTTCTTCGGTGCAGGCTACCGGGAGACAGAGAAGGAGCTGTACTTCTACACCTTGAATGACGAGGGTGTGGAAAAGGTCAAGTCCAAGCTGCTGGAGGGCGATGACATCCCCCTGTTCGTCAAGGTCACCCTGCCCAGCACCCTCAAGAGCGTCGGCGACCGCGCCTTCGGTTCCTGCCACATCGACGGCCTCTACATGACCTGGTGCCATAGCGCGAAAGAGCTGCCCAAGCTGGATAAGGGATTTGTCAGCGAGGGGAAAGAGTACATCAATCAGGTCTACTTTGAAAAGGACGTCATCGACGCCTGCGGCAAGGAACTGGACGCTGCCCTGGGCAAGACCAACATAGGGGAGACGGCTTGGTACGATGATGGGTATCGCCGCTATTGGTCTGACCAGGCGGAGCTGCCGAAATTGGAATAAACCACAGTGAGCGTAGGAAAAAACACACACGGAAAAGGAGTTTGACATGAAGAAAGCAATGCGGATACTGACGGCACTGTGCCTGCTGCTGACCCTCACCGCCTGCGGCGGCGGAGCGGCCAAGGAGGACGCCAACCTGGGCAAGTACCTGGGCGACCAGGTCAAAGTGGGCACCTGGGGAAAGATGAGTGCGCTATTCCGACGACGGCGAGAACTATCAAACCGTAGCGCGGAACCTGTCCGAATGCAGTTGGACGGACGACGGGAGTCTGACCGGCAGGATCGACCAGGAGAAAAATCGGTGGTATCAGGTCAAGGTGGATTATAGCGATGCAGCAGAAACCGTATTGGTGGGGGGCAGCATGCTGTATCCCTACGTAAGGATCCGGTGCGAATCCGAAGCGGAGGGCATCTGGGCGAAGTGGTATCCCGATGACGGCGCGCTGTATTACGATGTGACCGACACCAAAGGCAACAAGCACAGGCTGGGCGGCGATGTGACAAAGTACCTGGACAGCACCGCCACCAAAAACGGGGCATACTACACCATGTCCGTCACGGCCTATTACCGGATCAATGGGAATGTGCAGACGGCAGAGGCCACTGCCCAGAAGGTGCGCTATCAGGCGAATCCTGATATTCAAGAGATCGCCTCCTTCGATGGCGATGTGTGGGTCGCGTTCAACCCCAATGAGGCTTCCAGCGCACTCTGCGCCCAACACAGCGCGTCGCTCTATCGAGATGGGAAGCGGGTGGACAGCAAGAGCTGGAATAGGCAAAAGAAGGATTTCGTGACCCTGATCGACAAGGACGCGGCCAAGCTCACCAGCGGCAAGACCTACCGGTATTCCGTGGTCATGGAACATTATAACCAAATCCCGTCCCCCATCCATGGCTCCGGCTTGGAGTTTACCCGCACCTCCAAGGAGGTCTCCTTCTACGTTCCCAGCAAGCCCACCATCACCAATCTGGAATGCACCAACAGCGGCCTCCGGCTGACGTGGAAGCCGGATAAAAAGGCGGACGGCTATGAGATCAGACGTCGGGCGGGCAATGGCAAGTGGAAAGTGCTCACCCGGGTGTCCAAGGGCAGCACCAGCCAGTACCTGGACAAGAAGGTGGACAACGGCACCGTTTACACCTACAAGGTCTTCGCGTACACCAACGCAATGGAAGCGGGGCGTTACGACTACTCCGTTTCATCCGGCGAGCGGGCGTTGGCTTTCCTCTCCCGTCCCAGCGGCGTGAAGCTGACTGCCAATGCAAAATCCATCAAGATCAGCTGGAAGAAGAACAGCAAGGCCAGCGGCTACCAGGTCAACCGGCTGGACGAGAATGGGAAGATCACCAAAGTTTTAAGATCAAGAAAAATTCCACCACTTCCTACACCGACAAGACCGCAGGCACCAACAAGTACGGGAAATGCTGTACCTACGTGGTCATCGCCACCCTGACCAAGGGCAAAAAGACCTACCAGAGCATCCCCTCCACCACCGTCACCTACTGGAGACCCTCGGCACCCAAGACCAGCGTCAGTGCCAGCAACAACGCCTTGGTGCTGGATTGGTCCAAAGTCAAGAACGCTGACGGTTACTACGTGTGGCGGAAATCCGGCAACGGCAAGTGGAAGAAAGTGACCACGGTAAAGAACAACGACAAATCCAGCTACGGTTATCGCTACGGCGGCCTGACCAACGGCACCACCTACACCTTCAAGGTGGAGGCGTACATCAAGACCAAGGACGGCAAGGAGTGGAAGACCGCGGGACGGGAAGGGAAGTACGTCTACCTGACCACGCCCACCCTCAAGGGCGGCCGGAGCGGCAGCAACGGCATCCTGACCTGGAATCAGAACAAGAGTGCCGCTGGCTACCACATCTACCGTCAGATCAACGGCGGCAAATGGGAACGTGCCAAGAGCATCGGCACCAACAAGACCATCAAGTGGGTGGACGCCAAGCTGACCACGGGGGCGGAGTACCGGTACTACATCCGCGCCTATCAGAAGTCCGGGAAGACCTACTATTACAGTGGTGATTCCCAGATCCTCCGCTTCACCACCTGACCCAAACAGATCCAAATCAACACGACACCCCCGGACGCTCCGTCCGGGGGCGTTTTTTTGCGGCAAAACCACCCAACCTTTGACAGCATGAAACTTCCAGGTCTGGAAAGACTAGAGACAGTCTTAAAAGGCGGGAGGAAGTCAGGATGCAGGGGAAAGTAGAGATCTGTGGGGTCAACACGTCCAAGCTGAAGGTGTTGAAGAACGAAGAGATGACCGAACTGCTCAAGCGGGTCAAGCATGGCGACCAGGAGGCCAGGCAGCAGATGATCGAGGGGAATCTGCGCCTGGTGCTCTCGGTCATCCAGCGGTTTTCCGGGCGCGGGGAGAACATGGACGACCTGTTCCAGATCGGCTGCATCGGTCTCATCAAGGCCATCGACCACTTTGATGCCGAGCAGTTCTCCGTCCGCTTTTCCACCTACGGCGTGCCCATGATCGCCGGGGAAATTCGCCGGTTCCTGCGGGATTCCTCCGCCATCCGGGTCAGCCGCTCCATGCGGGATGTGGCCTATAAGGTGCTCAAGACCCGGGAGAACTACCTGCGGGAGCACCAGAAAGAGCCGAGCATCGAGGAGATCGCCAAACGACTGGAGCTGCGGCGGGAGGATGTGGTCTTCGCCCTGGACGCCATCAGCGACCCCATCTCCCTGTACGAGCCCATCTACTCCGACGGCGGCGACGCCATCTGCGTGATGGATCAGGTGCGGGACGACAAAAACTGCGACGAACAGTGGCTCAACCACCTGGCGCTGCGGGAGGCCATGGGACAGCTGGGGGAACGGGAGCAGCGAATTTTGAAGCTGCGGTTCTTCCAGGGGAAGACCCAAATGGAGGTGTCCAAAGAGGTGGGCATTTCCCAGGCACAGGTGTCCCGGCTGGAGAAGAACGCCCTAAAGCAGATTCGGAAAGCGTTATGAGCTGTCCGACATTGGCCGGAAGAAACAAATTCCGGTCTTTCTTTTTGGCGAACGGATGATGCAAAGGGCGGACAAACCTGTTATAATGAGAAAAAACAGGGAGAGGAGCGTGGGCTATGGGCGTGCAGCGGGTGGACAAGCTGCTGGGTGACACCGGTCGGTGGAGCCGCAAGGAGGCCAAGGAGCTGATCCGGAAGGGTCAGGTGCTGGTGGACGGACGAGCGGTGCGGAAGCCGGAGGAGAAGGTGGACCCAGAGCAGGCGAAAGTGACCGTCTGCGGAGAAGCGCTCACCTGGCAGGCAAATTGCTACCTCTTATTGCACAAGCCCGCCGGCGTCCTGACTGCCACCGAGGACCGGCGTCAGAAGACCGTCCTGGATCTGCTTCCGGAACCCTATCGCAAACAGGGCGTCGCCCCTGTGGGACGGCTGGACAAGGACACCACCGGTCTGCTGCTGCTCACCAATGACGGGGCGCTGACCCACCAGCTGTTGAGCCCCAAATACCACGTGCCCAAGGTGTACCTGGCGGAGATTGACGGGACAGCCGACGAAGCTGACGTGGCCGCCTTTGCCCAGGGGATGACCTTGGGAGACGGGACGGTGTGCCTGCCGGCTGGGCTGGAGCCGCTGGAGCCGGGACGGTGCAAGGTGACCCTGTACGAGGGGAAATACCACCAGGTGAAACGGATGCTGGCCGCCCAGGGCAAACCGGTGACCGCGCTGCACCGACAGACCTTCGGCCCCCTGTCCCTGGAGGCGGAACTGTTGCCGGGGCAGTGTCGTCTGTTGACGGAGGGGGAAGTGAACGCCCTCCGGGAGGCTGTGCGGGAGCGCCGGGAAACAGGAAAAAAGTTTCCGGAAAGCTATTGATAATGTCAAAAAAAATCGGTATAATGTATAAGATACAGAACACTAAGAACGGGTCAACCGTTTGAACACCGTGGCGCGAAAGGAGCGGATTCCATGTCCAACCGGCTGTTTCAGAGCATTGTCTTACAGTTTAAAGAAAGTACCGACCGTATGGTTGGGGTCATTGATATGGAGGGAAATGTCATTGCCTGTACCGATCTGCCATCCATTGGCGGACAGATGACCCAGGTGCTCCCAGCGCTGAGCGGTGAACGAGATGCCACGGTCACTGCTGACGGCAAGACCCTGAAATCCCTGGGCGGCTGGAGTGTCCAGTTCGGCTACGCCGTCTTTGTCCAGGGCGAAGACCAGGAGGCAAAACTCATCTGTAGCATGGCTGCCGTTGCCCTCAACGGGGTCAAGAGCTACTATGAGGAGAAGTACGACAAGGGTACGTTCATTAAAAATATCATCACCGACAACATCATGTTGGGTGACATCTACATCCGGGCAAAGGAATTGCAGCTGGCTTCTGAAGTATGTCGCGCCGTCTTCCTGGTGCGCGCCATCGAGCCCATCGACGTCTCTCTGGTGGATGCCGTGCAGAGCCTCTTCCCTGACCGCCAGAACGACTATGTCATCTCCCTGAACGAGAACGACGTGGTCCTGGTCAAGCAGGTGCCCGAAGGGACGGTGGCGAAGGATCTGGTCAAGATCGCCCAGCAGATCAAGGACGGCGTGGACGCCGACCTGAAGCAGAAGATCATGATCGGCATCGGCACCGTCACCGACCACATCCGTGACCTGGGCCGCATCTATAAGGAAGCCCAGATGGCCATTGAAGTGGGCAAGGTGTTCGAGACCGAGCGCTCCATCATCAACTACGATAACCTGGGCATCGGCCGCCTGATCTATCAGCTGCCGGTCACCCTGTGTGAGATGTTTTTGCAGGAAGTGTTCAAGAAGAACCCCATTGACGCGCTGGATCAGGAGACCCTGTTCACCATCAACAAGTTCTTTGAGAACAACCTGAACGTGTCCGAGACCGCCAGAAAGCTCTTTGTCCACCGGAACACCTTGGTCTACCGTCTGGAGAAGATCAAGAAGCTCACCGGCCTGGACTTGAGAGAGTTCGACGACGCCATCACCTTCAAGGTGGCGCTGATGGTCAAGAAATACCTGGTCTCCCGTGGTGTGAAATCCTGACCGAAAACCGAAAAAAAGAAATCAGCCGACAAGGCGCAGTCATCTGCCATCCTTGTCGGCTGTTTTTTTGTGCGAAAAAAGCGGGTTATTTGTCCACCAGCATGGTCTGAAGCTCCTGCATGGCGTCGGCGTTCAAAATTGCCAGTCCCCGTTCCTCGTCCCCCAGCAGCAGGACGGAAGCGCCAGGATGGAGGTGGAAAATGTCCTGGGCACGGCTGGGGAGCTGGATGGTGCCATCCTCTTGGACGGTGACCGTGCCGAAGCAGTACTTCCCCTTGGGCGGGAAGGGCAGACCGGTCTGGGTGGAGTCAAAGCGCACCAGATCGTCCAGAGAGACGTCGTAAAACTGCGCCAGCGCCAGGCAGTTGCCCAGATCGGGGGTGGTCTCGCCGGTTTCCCACTTGGCCACCGCCTGACGGGAGACGCCTAGCTCTGCCGCCACCTGTTCTTGGGTCAGGTTGTGGAGCTTGCGCAGCTGAAAGAGATTGTCGCTGAGTTTGGTCATCGAAAACGGCCTCCTAACCGGGTCAAGTGTGGGGGAGCAGCCACCAGATGGGCTGCGGATGCAGTTCCATGCCTACCGTTTGCTGTAGGTGCAGGGAAACGTCGTTGTCGTCGAACATCTGACAGAAGGGGATGTGCCCCCGCCGTACCTCTTGGCGGATCACGTAGCGTTCCAGCGCCAGACCCAGCCCACGGCGGCGGTACTCCGGCAGAACGGTCAGCAGTCCCAGCGTCCCCTCCACGTGGGTGCCGGCAAAGCCTGCCAGCTGGTCGTCCACACAGGCGCCGTACAGCTGTCCGGCGCGGATGAGGTAGGACAGCTCTTCCTCGTCCTGGATCAGGTCATAATGCGCCAGCACAACAGGCAAGTCCCCCAGATCCAGCGGCCAAATCTCCACCTCCGGATCCCGTGCCGGCGGCGTGAAGGAGGGCCACTGGCCTTGCAGACAGCGTTGGGTGATACAGGGGTGCAGGGCTTGGTATTGGGTCACCGTGTACTCCTGGTGGGCTACCAGGGGGACGTGAGGCTCCAACTGCTCCAACAGGGCGGCGCTCCGCTCCGGGGTGGCGGCAGAGCACTCGTAGAGGAAGGTGCTCCCGTTCCAGGGGGCACGCAGGCGCAGCAGCACGCCGTCCGGCTGGGCGTAACGGATTTCCGCTAAGCCACGGTAGATGGCCTCGGTCATGTCGATGTGGAGGTGGGGGGAGCGGAGAAGATAGGTCAACGCGCGGGATGTGATGTCGGTGTACTGCATAGGCGCCTCCTGATTTTGAGCATACTTCAATGTAGCACAAGATGA
>CAKTQP010000016.1 GCA_934597165.1 uncultured Oscillospiraceae bacterium | reverse complement strand
GACGCGGGCTGCGCCATCTCCGGCTGTGGGCCTGCTTATGTGTACTTATTCATCGAAGCGCTGGCGGACGGCGGCGTAGCCTGCGGTCTGCCTCGTGACAAGGCCATGACCTACGCGGCTCAGACCCTGATGGGTGCCGCCGAAATGGTCTTGAAGAGCGGCAGCCACCCTGGTGCGCTGAAGGACGCGGTCTGCTCCCCGGCTGGCAGCACCATTCAAGGGGTGCGCGCCCTGGAGATGGGTGGGTTCCGCTCCACCGCCATGGAAGCGGTGTTGGCCGCCTATGAGAAAACGAGAGAACTGGGGAAAAAGGAGGACTGAGATCATGCGTATCGTCTTAAAAGTGGGCACTTCCACCCTGGCGCATCCCACGGGGCTGCTGAACATCCGCCACGTGGAGCATCTGTGCAAGGTGGTCAGCGACCTGAAGAACGCGGGGCATGAGATCATCTTGGTGTCCTCCGGCGCCATCGGCATGGGCGTGGGCAAATTGCAGCTGCCTGGCCGTCCTGCCGATATGCCCTCCAAGCAGGCGGCAGCGGCGGTGGGTCAGTGCGAGTTGATGTACACCTATGACAAATTGTTCGGCGAGTACAACCACACGGTGGCGCAGATTCTATTGACCGCAGATGACATTTTGGACGCCCAGCGCCGGGAGAACTTCCAGAACACCCTGTACCGTCTGCTGGAGCTGGACGCCCTGCCCATCATCAACGAGAACGACACGGTGGCGACCAAAGAAATTGCCGTGGGCGACAACGACACCTTGGGTGCCATCGTGGCCAGCTGCGCCAAGGCGGATCTGCTGGTGCTGTTCTCCGACATCCACGGTCTGTACACCGCCGACCCGAAAGAAGACCCCAACGCCACCCTCATCCACACGGTGCCCGAACTGACCCCGGAAATCCGTGCGCTGGCCGGGACGAAAGGCTCCGAGCTGGCCACCGGCGGGATGGTGACTAAAATCCACGCCGCCGAGATCGCCACTGAGGCGGGGGTCGAGATGATCATTTGCCACGGCGCTTATCCGGAGAGCCTGTATGACATCGTGGCAGGCAAAGAGGTAGGCACCCGTTTTTGCGTCAGAAAGGAAGGAATCTGAATATGTTGAGCACCGATGCCATTTTAGTCCAGGCTCAGGAAGCCAAGAAAACGCTGGGCACCGCCAGCACCGAAGTGAAAAACCACGCCCTGCGTGCCATGGCAGATGCCCTGGTGGCAGGCTGTGACGATATTTTAGCCGCCAACGCCACCGACTGCGCCGACGCCGAGGGCACCATCTCCACGGTCATGATGGACCGCCTGCTGCTGACGAAGGAGCGCATCCAGGGCATGGCGGACGGGGTGCTGGCCCTCATCGACCTGCCCGACCCGGTAGGACAGGTGCGCCGCCGCGCCACCCCCAAGCCCGGCATGGTCATCGAACAGACCGCCGTGCCCATGGGCGTGGTGGCCATCATCTACGAGAGCCGCCCCAACGTGACCAGCGACGCCGCCGCGTTGTGCCTGAAGAGCGGCAACGTGTGCATCCTGCGCTCCGGCCGCAACGCCTGGCGCAGTGCCAACGCCATCGTCACCGCCCTCCGTGCCGGTCTCAAGACCGCCGGCCTGCCGGAGACCTGCGTGAACCTCATCCAGGACACCTCCCACGCCAGCGCCAACGAGCTGATGACCGCGGTGGGGTATGTGGATCTGCTCATCCCCCGCGGGGGTGCTGGGCTCATCCGCTCCTGCACCGAGAACGCCACCGTCCCCTGCATCGAGACGGGCACGGGCATCTGCCACATCTACGTGGACGCCTCCGCCGACCAGGCTCAGGCGCTGGACATCATTCAGAACGCCAAGACCAGCCGTCCCAGCGTGTGCAACGCGGAGGAGGTGTGTCTGGTGCACAAGGACATCGCGGGTGAGTTCCTGCCCAAGCTGAAGGCACGTCTGGTGGACGAACGGGCGGCCGCCGGCGAGACGCCGGTGGAGCTGCGGCTGGATGAACGGGCGGCAGCCATCATCCCGGGGACGCCTGCCGGCGAGGCCGATTTTGACACGGAGTTTTTGGACTACATCCTGGCCGTGAAGGTGGTGGACAGCGTGGACGCCGCCATCGACCACATCGCCCACCACTCCACCGGCCACAGCGACGCCATCCTGACCACCGATGACGACGCCGCCAAACAGTTCACCGCCCTGGTGGACTCTGCCGCCGTCTACGTCAACGCCTCCACCCGGTTCACCGACGGGGGTGAGTTCGGTCTGGGCTGCGAGATGGGCATCTCCACCCAGAAGCTCCACGCGCGGGGGCCGATGGGGTTGGAGGAATTGTGTACCACTAAATATATCATCCACGGTTCCGGCAACATTAGATAGTCAGAAAAATGCAAGCATTTTTCTGAGTTTGCAGCCTGGTGCATGCACTCGCTACGCTCGCACACTTACCAGTCTGAGCAGTATTTTTTCCGACGTACACGCCGCCGGAAAAAATGAATTGCAATTTATTCCGCCATCTAAGATGGCGGAACTCTGTGAGACCGCGATACAATAATATATAGCAAAAGGGCGACGTGTTTTTCCACGTCGCCCTTCGTTTGTCAAATGACATAGTCATTGGCATACCGCTCCCGCTGCTGATCCAGGATGTCCTGGAGGGTGATGCTGTCCAGGTAATCGTTGATGACCTTGTTCAGCCCCTTCCACACCGGCAGGGTGGGACAATCCACGCTGCGGGGACAATCCACCGGGTCCTGCTCCACACAGGCCACCGGCGCCAGGCTCCCCTCAGTCAGGCGCAATATCATCCCCACCGTGTACTGGTCGGGGGCTTTGGCCAGCTGGTAGCCGCCCTGGTAGCCGCGGTTGGTCTTGAGCACCTTGGCTCGGTTCAGAATGGGTACGATCTGCTCCAAATACTTCTTCGATATATTCTGCCGCTCCGCGATCTCTTTCAGAGCCACAAACCCTTGCTCCCGCTGCTCTGCCAAATCCAGCAGCATCCGCAGGGCGTAACGGCCTTTGGTGGAAATTTTCATGGTCTGGCCTCCTTCGGCACTTTCATACTGCTATAATACCATATGTTTAGTAGGTTTTCAAGTCAGCAAAAACACTCTGGGCTTCCAGAGCGTCTTTGCTTGCGATAAATAAAGCTCTCAGCAGAGTTCTGCCATTACTCCGGTAAGGTTCTCCGCCTGTTTCCAGGCGGAGCCTACGCTACCAAATGTGCCCCCGGCACATTTGGCTTAACGCTGCGGCATGCACCCGTCTGCAATCTCACCCAAATGCTTGCATTTGGGTGAATTTTATTCGTCGAACTCCGCTTGCTTTGCCCGCGGCAGATTCCACCGATAATGGAACGCCAGCCCACGGATGACGCAGATGACCGTCACCGCCAGGAGCATATTCCAAAACTCCGGCAGGTAAGGCAGGAGGGTGATGTAGCAGACGGCGCCAGCCAGGGCGGCGGTGAAGTAAATTTGCTTCCGCAGCACCCGCGGCACGGTGCCCACCATGATGTCCCGGATGATGCCGCCCCCTGCGCCGGTGGTGACGCCCACGAAACCCAACAGGAAGGGGTTATACCACTCCAGGGAGTTCATGGCGCCCTGGATGCCGTTGACCACGAAGATGGCCATGCCGATGGTGTCGGTGACGAACAGGGCCAGGTCGAACAGGTGGTGGCGGCGGTAGAGGCGCTTGCGGATGCGGGAGGCGAAGAAGATGGCGGCGGTGATGCTGGCCACGATGGTATAACTGGGGTTGCGGAACATGACCGGCGGGGTGACGCCGATGATGACGTCCCGGAGGACGCCGCCGCCTACGGCGGTGACGATGCCCAGGATGAGGACGCCGAAAAAGTCCAGCTGCTTCCGGATGCCCACCATGGCACCGCTGATGGCGAAGGAGACGATGCCGATCATCTCCATCACGTCAAAAAGATTCAGGACGACTCCCATACCTATTCCCCTTTTCGCTCCGTTTTATCCCTGCCGCTCCGCCAGCAGCGCTGCCACCTCCCGACTGATCTCCGCCGGGGTCTTGCCGTCGGTGGAGACGGCGAAATCTGCCGCCTGCTCGTAGGCGGGCTGACGCTGCGCCATGAGGCTGGCAATATAGTCCACATTCATGTTGTCCTTCAGCAGCGGACGGTTCTGGTCGTGGCGCACCCGCTCAAAAATGGTCTCCGGACGGGCGGTGAGGAGCACCACGGTGCCGTACTTTTTCATATTTTTTCTGTTCTCCTCCCCCATGGGAACCCCGCCTCCGCAGGAGATGACACGGGGTTCTCCCTCTCCCAGGGTGACCACCAGGTTGCGCTCCACCTGGCGGAAGTAGCCTTCCCCGTCCTGCTCAAAAATCTCCGGGATAGAGCGCCCTTCCTGCTGGACGATATAGTCATCCATCTCCACGGTGTCTAAACCCAACAAATGGCCTAACTCCAACGTGATACTGCTCTTGCCTACGCCCATGAATCCAATCAAAAAGACGCTCTTTTTTACCCACTTTTCGCTCACAGCGTTCCACCCTTTCTGTCGCCGTTTTTTTCGCGGTCTGCGACCGCCAATTTCCGTTGAGCTTACTATAGCGCCTGGTCTGTTCCCCTGTCAACAACAATTCCCTTGACAGAGTATCCAAATCGTGCTATCCTAAAGGCAAGTTAATTGTGAATGATAGAGGCGCGGCCGACATCAGTATCCGAGGACATCCGCAGGCAAGCGGTCTTCGGGGAAAGGGGACGCCGCCGAAAGGATGAGCGTATTGCCTGGCGCTGATCCTTGGGACGTGGGAGAACATCCGACGGACTGTCACAGATGTGGAGCGCTATCATACAAAGATGTATGTACTCTGGTTGTGTACTTTTTTGTTGCCATGTGTGTTCCATTTCTGAACATTCATGGTTTTTTATTTGCGTTTCGCAACAAGAAAGGAAGAGAGAAAATCATGCAAGTGTACGCAACCTTCTGGGCTCTGCTGCCCCCGATCATCGCCATCGTCCTGGCTCTGATCACCAAGGAAGTCTACAGCTCCCTGTTCATCGGTATCGTCGTCGGCGCCCTGTTCTATTCCGGGTTCTCCTTCGAAGGTACCCTCAACCACATCTTCTTCGAGGAAGTCGATGACGCATCCTACGGTATGATCTCGGTGCTCTCCGACTCCTCCAACGTGGGTATCCTGATCTTCCTGGTCATCCTGGGCACCCTGGTCGCCCTGATGAACAACGCCGGCGGCTCCGCTGCCT
Organism: uncultured Oscillospiraceae bacterium; assembly: GCA_934597165.1. Lineage (GTDB taxonomy): Bacteria > Bacillota > Clostridia > Oscillospirales > Oscillospiraceae > Onthomonas. The sequence continues at coordinate 35,050 of CAKTQP010000016.1, read as the reverse complement.
TCGGCAGATGGGCTACCACCCACATCAAGACCCGCGTCGGCGCACAGCTGGCCACCATCGCGCTGGGCGTGCTCATCTTCGTGGATGACTACTTCAACTGCCTGACCGTCGGCTCCGTCATGCGTCCCGTCACCGACACCCACAACATCTCCCGCGCAAAGCTGGCTTATCTGATCGACGCCACCGCAGCTCCTGTCTGCATCATCGCGCCCATCAGCTCCTGGGCAGCCGCTGTTGCCGGTTTCGCCTCCAAGAGCGACGCCAACGGCATCGCCCTGTTCATCTCCGCCATTCCTTATAACTTCTATGCCCTGCTGACCATCCTCATGATGATTACCCTGGCCGTCACCAAGACCGACTTCGGCCCCATGGCCATCCATGAACGCAATGCTCTGAAGGGCGACCTGTTCACCACCGAAGCGCGTCCCTATGCCGACGCTGACGCAGAAACCGACACCTCCAAGGGTAAGGTCATCGACCTGGTCCTGCCGGTGGTCGTGCTGGTCATCGCCTGCATCATCGGCCTGATCTACACCGGCGGCTTCTTCAGCGGCGAATCCTTCGTCAGCGCTTTTGCAAACTGCTCCGCTTCCATGGGTCTGGTGCTGGGTTCCTCCGTGGCACTGGTCTTCGCCATCATCTTCTTCATGATCCGTCGTGTCCTGTCCTTCAAGCAGTGCATGGGCTGCATCCCTGAAGGCTTCAAGGCCATGGTCCCCGCCATCCTCATCCTGACCTTCGCATGGACCCTGAAGTCCATGACCGACAGCCTGGGCGCAGCGGAATTCGTCGCCGGCGTCGTGAAGGCTTCCGCTGGCAGCTTCATGAACTTCCTGCCCGCCGTGGTCTTCATCATCGCTTGCCTGCTGTCCTTCGCCACCGGCACCTCCTGGGGCACCTTTGGCATCCTGATCCCCATCGTCCTGGCCGTCTTCGGCTCCGATGGCGGCGCTCTGTCCACCATCTCCATGTCCGCCTGCATGGCCGGCGCTGTCTGCGGCGACCACTGCTCCCCCATCTCCGACACCACCATCATGTCCTCTGCCGGCGCACAGTGTGACCACGTCAACCACGTGTCCACCCAGCTGCCCTACGCCATCTCTGTGGCCGGCATCTCCTTCATCACCTACCTGATCTGCGGCATCCTGCTCACCATCGGCATGGCCAACCCCGTCTGGGTCGCTCTGCCTCTGGGCATCGTCCTGACCATCGTTTACATCATGATGATGAAGAGAGCTACTGCTAAGAAGTACGCTTCTGAGGCTTGAGGTCGGAATACATCTAAATAAACTCCGCAATGACGCAGAGGGAATGAGCATCGTACTCATTCCCTCTGTTTTTGTCCATCCTCCCCATTGCGCAACCGGCCAAATCGGGGTATACTGAATGTTAATTTCCACCGTTTTTCCCCGGCCGGAACCATCTGCGTGGTCCCGCCATATGTTGCAAAGGAATGTTGCCTATGAACCACCCCTCCTGCGGTATCCTGCTCCACCTGACCTCCCTCCCGTCCCCCTATGGCATCGGCACACTGGGGCAGGCGGCCTACGACTTTGTGGACTTCCTCCGGGACGCCGGTCAGTCCTGCTGGCAGGTGCTCCCCATCGGCCCCACCGGGTACGGGGACTCGCCCTATCAGTCCTTCTCCACCTTTGCCGGGAATCCTTATCTCATCGACCTGGATTTCCTGATTGGTGACGGTCTGCTGACCCAAGCGGAAGTGGACGCAGTGAACTGGGGCGAGCGTGCCGACCAGGTGGATTTTGCGCTGCTGTACCGGCAGCGACTGCCCGTTCTGCGGAAGGCGTATGAACGGTTCCGGGTGGCTCCGGCGGCGGATTTTGGGGCGTTCTGCGACGCCGAATCTGACTGGCTGGAGGACTACGCCCTGTTCCTGGCGCTGAAGGGGCACTTCGGCGGCGGCGCTTGGACGGAGTGGCCGTCGGAATTCCAACGGCGGGAGCCGGAGGCGCTGGCGTGGGCTCGTGAGACACTGGCGGAGGACATCCGGTTCCACCAGTTCTTGCAGTACCAATTTTACCGTCAGTGGCACCGGTTCCGTGCATACACCCGCCAAAAGGGCGTCACACTGATGGGAGACATCCCCATTTACGTCCCCCTGGACTCCGCCGATTTCTGGTGCCGTCCGGAGCAGTTCCAAGTGGACGCCCATGGGCGTCCCACCTGTGTGGCAGGCTGTCCGCCGGATGGGTTCAGCGTCGATGGGCAATACTGGGGCAACCCCATCTACGACTGGGACGCCATGGAGCGGGACGGGTTTTCCTGGTGGCTGCGGCGCATCGGGGCGGCGGGGCGGCTCTTTGACGTCATCCGCATCGACCATTTTCGGGGCATCGAGAGCTACTGGGCCATCCCGGCTGACAGCGACACCGCCAAGAACGGTCGCTGGGTGAAGGGGCCGGGGAAGGCGCTCATCGACGCCATCCGGAGCCACTTCCCTGACCTGGCGTTTGTGGCGGAGGACTTGGGGTTTTTGACGGAGGATGTGCTGGAACTGGTGCGGGAATCGGGGTTCCCTGGCATGAAGGTGCTGGAATTTGCCTTCGACCCCGGTGAGGAGAGCGCTTATCTGCCCCACCGCTACCCTCGCAACTGCGTGTGCTACACCGGCACCCACGACAACGCCACCCTGCCACAATGGTGCCAGGAGAGCGACGGGGCGGTGACCGACTACGCCCGGGACTACCTACACCTGTCCCGGCAGGATGACCTGGCGCGGAACCTGCTGCGCCGAGGGTTGGCGTCCAAGGCTGATCTGTTCATCGCCCAGATGCAGGACTATCTGGGGCTGGGCGGGGACGCCCGGATGAACGAGCCGGGGACGCTGAAACCGGAAAACTGGCGGTGGCGGGTCACGTCGGAACAGCTGACCCCCACCCTTGCCCATACCCTGCGGACGCTGGCGGAAGAGGCCGGTCGTCTGCCCGACTACGAGACTCAGGAGCGAACTGTCTATGAATGAAATCGTCAACCGCATCATCCACACCACTGAGACCATCCTCAAATGCCGTCACGACGAGAGTCTGATGGAGACCAACGCCGCCCGCCTCCACGACTGTCTGGGGGAAGCGGTGATGCTGTCCATCACCGAGCAGTGGAGCGCCTGCCGGAGGCGGCGTGCGCCGCTGCGCAAGGCGTATTATTTCTCCGCCGAGTACCTGATGGGGCGGCTCATCTACAGCAACCTCTACAACCTGGGCATCCTGGAAGAGATGCGCACCGCCTTCGCCCAGCGTGGCGTTGACCTGGCCATGCTGGAGGAGGTGGAGGACGCCGCGCTGGGCAACGGCGGCCTGGGACGGCTGGCGGCGTGTTTTTTGGACAGCGCCGCTACCCTGAACATCCCCCTGTCCGGCTACGGGCTGCGCTATCGGTTCGGGCTGTTCAAGCAGCGCTTTGAGGACGACGCCCAGAAGGAGATGATCGACGACTGGACCCACTTCGGCGACCCCTGGAGCTATCGCCGGGACAAACACGCCGTGCGGGTCACCTTCGCCGACCAGACCGTCATCGCCGTCCCCTACGACATGCCCATCATCGGCTATGGCAACGACAACATCGGCACCCTGCGGCTGTGGCAGTGCGAGGCAGTCCATGAGCTGGACTTTGAGGCGTTCAACGCCCAGGACTACTACCAGGCGCTGGCAGAGAAGAACGCCGCTGAGAACATCACTCGGGTGCTCTACCCCAACGACACCACCTGGGAGGGCAAGCGGCTGCGCATCAAGCAGCAGTACGTCCTGTCCTCCGCGTCCCTCCAGGACATCCTGCGGAGCTACCAGGCCGCTCACGGGGACAACTGGGAGAACCTGGCCGCCTTCTGTGCCATCCAGCTCAACGACACCCACCCCGCCCTGTCCATCCCCGAACTGATGCGGCTGCTGATGGAGCGTGGGCTGTCCTTTGACACTGCTTTCGAAATTACCCGGCAGGTGTTCTCCTACACCAACCACACGGTGATGGGCGAGGCGCTGGAGAAGTGGGACATGGAGCTGCTGCGGTCGGTGGTGCCGGAGATTTGTTCCATTCTGGAGCGCATCGACGCTCGTCTGAAAGCGGAACACCCAGACCGGAACCTGTTCATCTTAAAGGACAACACCGCCCACATGGCCAACCTGTCCGTGTACGTGTCCTCCTCCGTCAACGGCGTCGCCCAAATCCACTCGGAACTGCTCAAGCGCGACCTGTTCCGGGACTGGTACGCCTGCTATCCGGAGCGGTTCCAGAACAAGACCAACGGCATCACCCCTCGCCGCTGGCTGGGGCTGAGCAATCCGGAGCTGACGGCGCTCATCCAGTCGGAGATTGGCGACGGCTTCCTGACCGATTTAGACCGACTGGCGGAGCTGAAGGACAAGATTGACGACGACCTGGTGACTCGGTTCAACCGGGTGAAGCTGGTGAAGAAGCAGCAGCTGTGCGACCAGATTTGGAAGCGGGAGCACGTGGTGTTAGCGCCTCACTTCCTGTTCGACGTGCAGGTGAAGCGCCTCCACGAGTACAAGCGGCAGCTTTTGAACGCCCTGTCCATCATGGCCATCTACTTCGAGCTGAAGGCAGGCAACCTGCCCGACTTCACCCCCACCGCCTTCCTGTTCGGCGCGAAGGCCGCCCCCGGCTACGACCGTGCCAAGGCGGTCATCCGGTATATCAACCGCATCGCCCGGCTCATCAACAGCGACCCGGCCATGCATGGGAAATTGCAGGTGCTGTTCGTTCAGAATTATAACTGTTCCTATGCAGAACAAATTATCCCCGCCGCCGACATCTCCGAACAGATCTCCCCCGCCGGCACTGAAGCCTCCGGCACCGGCAACATGAAGCTGATGCTCAACGGTGCGGTGACCCTGGGGACGTTGGACGGCGCCAACGTGGAGATTGTCCAGCAGGCAGGCATGGAGAACAACTATATCTTCGGCTCCACGGTGGAAGAGCTGGAGTCCATCCGGGACAGCTATCAGCCCCGGGAATTGTACGACAGCAATCCCCTGCTGCGGCGGGTGGTAGACACGTTGGTGGACGGCACCATCGAGAGCGACGCAGGGCTTGCCGAGCTGCACGGAGCGCTGCTGGACGGTGCCAGCTGGCACAAGGCGGATCACTACTTCCTGCTGAAGGATTTTGCCAGCTACCTGGACGCCAAGCTCCGGGCCAACCGGGACTATCAAGATCGGCTGGGCTTCGGGCGGAAGTGCCTCAAGAATATCGCCGCCGCTGGGACGTTCTCCTCCGACCGGACGGTGCGGCAGTATGCGGAGGACATCTGGCATATATAAAAAAGGTATAAGTATGCAATCAGTTATGCATAACGACACCCGTTCCTATTTGGGACGGGTGTTTTTGCGGGATGGGCAGGCGGGGTGCTTTCTTCCAGAACTGCTTTTCCCTGGCGTACATTCCATTTTTCGTTGTTGTGCAACATGTGGACGCCTATAATCCTGAATTTTTCGATTCATTTTTGTGGAATCTGCACAAAAACTTCTTTTCCATTGGGAAAATCCGCGGATTTTCATCATTTGCATCTCATTCATTCACTATTTGTTCATATTTCTCCGTTTTGCACCCTTTCCTTCCTTTTTTTCACCCCTTGCATCTTTTTGCGAGCGTGCTAAACTAGAGTCCAGTACAGAACCCCTCACATTTCCGTTATAAGCTAGGGAGGAACCGCCGTGAACCATGCAGCAACCCGTGACACGTTATTACCCCGTCTGCTGCGTTCCTACGCCGCCTACTACGACGTAGAACCGATGGAGGCACAGGAGCCGCTGGTGGCCACTGCCTTCTTCCACGTCCACGGCACCAAGTACGTCCTGTCCAAAAAGGCGGAGCTGTGGGCCACGGACAACAATGAGTACGTGTACTTCTTCTCCGTCCCTCATCTGACGGAGGAAGTGTTTGACCAGTGCATCCAACTGGCCTACGAACGGGGGATGGAGCACATCCACCCGGACAAGAACCACATGAGCAGCTATATCGTTGCCCTGTTCCTCTGCGACACCTATACCGAGGAGGCCATGAAAAAGGTCAAGCGGTGCCGCATACGAAAAAGTTTTCAATTTTCACTGAAAGGCTGGATGGAAGTCCACACGGCCATGATCGGGGTTGGGATGGAACCCGTGGTGGCTGGGAATTCCGACGGCCGGAAGACAGTGGAGTTTTTGAAAAGTTTGCTTTTCCCCGAGAAAGTGAAAAAGCGTAAGTTCAAATGGAAGTAAATTGAAAAGAGAAGGAGTGTGCTAAATTCTTATGAATGGTGCAATTATTCTGATCATCGGTTTGGCTATCCTGGTCTGCGGCTATATCTTCTATGGCGGCTGGCTGGCCAAGCAGTGGGGTGTGGAAGACACCACCAAGACCCCCTCTCACGAACTGGAAGACGGCGTGGACTACTGCCCCGCGAAGGCTCCCGTTCTGATGGGTCATCATTTTTCCTCCATCGCCGGCGCCGGCCCCATCAACGGCCCCATCCAGGCTGCTGTGTTCGGCTGGGTCCCCGTTCTGCTGTGGGTCCTCATCGGCGGCATCTTCTTCGGCGGCGTCCATGACTTCGGCGCTCTGTTCGCCTCTGTCCGCCACAAGGGTCAGTCCATTGGTGAGGTCATCTCCACCAACATCGGCCCCCGCGCCAAGAAGCTCTTCAACGTATTCGCTTATCTGACCCTGGTCCTGGTCGTGGCAGCTTTCGCTTCTATCGTTGCCAACACCTTCTGCAAGGTCGTTGCCGATCCCGCTAAGAACATCACTGCGGAAATGGCAGCCGCTCAGACCAGCTCCCATGCGTCCGTGGCCATGATCTCCATCCTGTTCATCGTCCTGGCCGTCATCTTCGGTTTCCTGGTCTATCGCCGCAACGCTCCTCTGGGCATCGCCAGCATCGTGGGCGTCATCGCCATCGTCATCTGCCTGGCCATCGGCCTGAATTTCCATCCCCTGGTTTTGACCTACACCACCTGGATGCTCATCTGTGGTGTGTACATCGCAGTCGCTTCCGTCACCCCGGTCTGGATCTTGCTCCAGCCCCGTGACTACCTGTCCTCCTTCCTGCTCTACGGCATGATGATCATCGCTGTCCTGGGTGTCCTGGGCTCCGCCATCTTCAGCCCCCAGCACGGCAACATGGACATCCCCGCATTCACCACCGGCTACAGCGAAGTCTATGGCCCCATCTTCCCCGCCCTGTTCGTCACCATCGCCTGCGGTGCTATCTCTGGTTTCCACTCCCTGGTCTCCTCCGGCACCACCGCAAAGCAGCTGGACAACGAAAAGGACGCAAAGCCCATCGCTTACGGCGCTATGCTGATCGAATCCGCTCTGGCTATCGTCTCCCTGTGCGCAGTGGGCTATGTCTGGGCACAGTATTCCTCCGGTGAGATCACCACTCCCACCACCGTCTTCGCCACCGGCATCGCTCAGATGGTCGGCACCATCCCCGGCTTCACCTCCGAGGGCGTCGTCACCACCGTCTCCTCCCTGCTGGTCCTGGCTGTCTCCGCCTTCTGCCTGACCTCCCTGGATACCGCTACTCGTCTGGCTCGTTACATGTTCCAGGAATTCTGGCTGGCTCCTGGTGAGACCGAAGACACCGTGACCGGTTACAAGAAGGTCCTGACCAACAAGTACGTCTCCACCCTCATCACCGTCTTCCTGGGCATCTTCCTGGGTCTGAACGGCTATGAGAAGATCTGGGGTCTGTTCGGTGCTGCCAACCAGCTGCTGGCCGCTCTGGGTCTGCTGGCTGTGGCTGCATGGCTGGGCAACGTGGGCAAGAACAACAAGATGTTCCTGCTGCCCATGGCCTTCATGCTGGTGGTCACCATCACTTCCCTCATCATCACCATCAAGTCTCAGTTCGGTCTCATCGTCGCCGGCGGTGCTGACTGGGGCGCATACGTCAAGGCTATCCTGGGTCTGCTGCTGGTCATCCTGGCCATCATCCTGACCATCGAGGGCGTCAAGACCTTGGCAAAGCAGAAGAGCGAGAAGCAGGCTGCATAAGCTGAGTTGCACGTCCGATGATTGCATAAACGACAGGCCGATACCAACGGGTATCGGCCTGTTTTTGTCGTGAAAAACCCCTTCGGCTCTGGCCGAAGGGGTTCCTTAATTTATGTCATAGTATGTCCGATGACCGCCCCGCACTGAACGGGCGTCTCCTGGTCGGCCGCAGTGCGGGTGAGCAGGGACGGGTCAGGCTGGACGGTGTCCTTCTGGAACAGGGTGATAACGGTGGAGCCGCCGAACTCGAAGCGTCCCTTCTCTTCCCCACGCTGGATGGGACCTGCGCCGTGGAGGTTGCAGATGCGCCCCACCATGAGGGCGCCCACCTCCACCTGCACCACCGTGCCGAAGTGGTCGGTGTGCAGGACGGTATATTCCCGGCTGTTCTCGCAGAACACGGGACGGTTCAGGAGGGCGATGGGACGGACGGTATGGAGCTTGCCGGGGAGGTAGATGTTCTCCCCTTTGGTGCCGCTGTCTAGGTAGTGGTAGCGGTGGTAGTCGTCCACGGTGAGGCGGAAGATGAAGCAGTAGCCGCCCTCGAACTGGGCTGCTAACGTCTCGTCCCGGAGCAGGGTGCCCAGGGTGTAGGTCTGGCCTTTCACGGTGAACTGGACGTCCGGAGTGATGGGAAAGACGGTGAGCTTGCCGTCGCAGGGGCTGGGCAGGTCGTGCTCGCCCATGGCGAAGGGGCGGTGTTCCGGCTTGATCTTCCGAGTGAAGAACTGGTTGAAGGAGCGGTATTGCACCGGCTCATAGAGGGACAGGTCGATGTGGTATTTCTGGGCGTAGGACTTGATGAGCACGGTAGAGGCTCGTGTATCCAGAAAAGCCCCGGCGATTTTGGAGATCGCCGGGTGGGTCAGACCCCGCAGGAGGAACCGTCCGGGGGCTGTTTCATATAAAAATGGTAGTAGCTTGCCCTGCTTTTCTTCCATAAGATTACCTCTTCAGGATGACGTAGCGGAACACCAAGATGGCCGCCATGATGCAGGCGCCGAAGACGATCATGAGGATGTTCCCCGCCAGGGTGGGTTTCTTGATGCGCAGCTGGCTGACGTAGCCGAAGCCCACCGCCAGGAACATCACCGACAGGATGATGCCCGCCCAAGGCAACAGTTTTGCGTAGAGCAGGATGCCGTAGACGATGGGCAGGATGATGGCGATGGAGGTGACAGGCAGACCGCGGAAGAAGCGCTGACCGCTCTCGTCCACGTTCTTCTGGGCCATCTCCATGACGTTGTAGTAGCCCAGCCGGATGAGCGCCGCCAGGACGAACAGCGCCAAAATGGCGATGTGGTACCACTTGTTCAGCCCGCAGGCGAAGCCAATGCAGGCGGGCAGGACGCCGAAGCATACCATGTCACAGAGGGAGTCGATCTGGATGCCGAAGGACTTCTCCTCGTCGGTGGCGTTTTTTCGCGTCCGTGCTACCCGTCCGTCAAAGGCATCCAGGCAGCCGGAGACCATGAGGCAGACGATGGCCAGGGTGATGTGTCGGCCGTTGAGGGTCATGGAGATGCCGATGACCGAGCTGACCAGGGACAGGTATGTAAGAACGACTCCGTAATGATAATAACCTAGCATAATAGATCACCTTTTCCCTGTGCGAATGTGGTAGAGCCAGGTCATGACCCCGCAGATCACAAAGCACAGATAGTAAGAGATTCCCCGGGCCGTCATCATGGACGGAAGCAGCGCGCCGGGGTCGATATCCAGACCGAAGATCCCGATATACAGATATTCAAAAGCGCCCACGGAACCGGGCAGCGGGATGGAATTGGAACCGGTGAGGCAGAACGCCTGCCGCGCCAGCACCTGCCCAAAGTTCAGGCCGGTGGGCACCGCCGTACAGACGAAGCAGGTGATGAGCAGCTGCACCACCCGCTGCGCCAGGTTCAGCGCCAGCACCTCTGCAAATAGCCGCCGACTCCCTGCCATCAGGGACACGCACTGGGCGTACTGCTCCACCGTGTGGTGGATCTTCTCCTCCTTGGCCGCCGGATCCCGCACCAGGTGCAGCTTCCCCAGGAACCGGATGACCCCACGGGACATCCCAAGCACCAGGTCGCTCTTGAACATACAGAGCAGGAAGAAGATGAGCAGCACAAACTGGATGCCGATGCCCAGCAAAATGAGCAGCTGCACCGGCCACGCCATGCGCAGGAACAGCGGGAAGTTGGTGGCCATAGCCACCACGCCGATGATGTCCAGGGAGGCGGTGTAGCAGACGATGTTGAGCATCAGGGAGGAGGTAGCGGCGGAGAGAGGGATACCGTCCCGCACCATGTAGTAGCCCGAGGCGGGCTGACCGCCGGCGGCGGAGGGGGTGATGGCGGAATAGTAGACGTCGGCAGCGGAATAGATGAGGTTGGGGCCGAAACCGGTGTCCCAACCCAGCTTCTGATTGATCCGCCGCAGGCTCACCCCTTCCAGCACCACGAACAGGCACATACACACCAGGGCGCAGGCAAAGTGCAGGGGCTTGCCCGCCTGGATAAACCGCAGCATCTGGCCGAAATCCAGCTCTTTGCCGCACTGGGCCAGCACGGTATAGGTGGCGAACATGAGGACGGCCAGGAACAAAATACTCAAAATGGTTTTCTTCTGTTTCATTTGACTCCTATCCACGCATTCATCCGCTCATAGAGCTTGGCGACTGGGATGACCTTGGCCAGCAGGAAGCCGACCTCCGCCACCAGGACGCCGCCCAGGATGTCTACGATCACGTGTTGCTTGGTAAACAGCACCGAGCAGAAGACCAGCACTGCAAAAACGAACGAGAAATACTTGTACGCCCGTGGCACCTTCTCACAGGGCAGCAGCCCCCGCCAGGCGAACCAGACGTCCATACAGTGGATGGACGGGAACAGGTTCACGGGGCGATCTAAGAAATAGATCACGCCCAGCACCCAGGTGAAGGGGTCGCTCCCAGTCAGCTCCGGCCGCACGTTGGTGGTGGGCAGGAAGACGAAGAACAGGCCGCAGATGACTTTGGCGATGGCTTCGGAGGCCAGGAAGCGGTAACAGATGTCCCGGTTCTCCCGGCAGACCAGGATGAAGTTGATGACCCACACGGCAAAGCAGCCTACGTACACGATGGTCCACGCCGGCACCACCGGCAGCCCTTCCTCCATGGGCAGGGTGAAGTCGTAGTGCTCATGCCCCTTTGCCAGCAGCTGTCCGCCGTTGTAGACCAGCAGGTTCAGGATGGGACAGAGGAGGAGGGGCAGGATGGCGTAGGAGGGCAGGAGTTTGTTGGCGAGACGCCAAGGAGGGGTTTGGGTTAAGTTCATAAGCGTTTTTTCAATATCCACACAGTGTTTGCTCTCACGAGTCCCCATAGGAGACCCAAAACAACTATCATTGTACCATAGAATTGTTAAAATGCTATTACGATATGGAAAAAGAATCTTACAATTCGATTAAAGTCTGCGACCCGTCTCGACACTCTTTCCCGCCACTCCCCCATTTCTCACAGTTCCCACCAAGGGATGGGGTCGTCGCCGGCGGAGACCAGGAAGCGGTTCACCTGACTGAAGGGACGGCTGCCCAGGAAGCCGCGGGTGGCGGAGAGAGGGCTGGGATGGGCGGTGGCCAGCACGAACCGGGGGGCGTCGCTCTCCGGCAGCTTTTTGGTCTTCTGCTGGGCGTCCCTCCCCCACAGCAGGTAGGCCACCGGCTGGGGCAGGGTCTGGACGGCGGCTAAAATGCCGGCGGTGAACTTCTGCCAACCCCACTTTTTGTGGCTGTTGGCCTTGCCCTGGTACACGGTCAGGACGTTGTTCAGCAGCAGCACCCCGTGTTCCGCCCAGCTGGTCAGGCAGCCGTGGTTGGGGGTGTAGCAGCCCAGGTCGCTCTCCAGCTCCGCGTAGATGTTCCGCAGGCTGGGGGGGATCTTGACGCCCTTCTGCACCGAGAAGGCCAGGCCGTGGGCTTGTCCCGGCTCATGGTAGGGGTCCTGCCCCAGGATGACGCAGCGCACGGACTCCGGCGGGGTCAGGCGCAGGGCGGTGAACAGATCCTCTTTGGGCGGGTAGACAGGCGGGTCGCCGGCCTGGTAGGCGGCGTCTACCTGGGCGAAGAGGTCTTTGCACCAGGGCTCTTCCAGCATGGGGGTCAACAGGGGCGCCCACGCGCCCAGCTGTTCGTTCAACTTCATCTCATCTTTTCCTTTCTATTCTGCAAATGTTGTGTTATGATTCTACCACGAGGTGAGGGTTTTGGCAAAGCTATTCCGTGATTTTTATGACCGCGACACCTGCACGGTGGCGCGAGAACTGGTGGGCAAGTATCTGGTGCGGCGACTGGACGGGCAACTGCTGGTCTGTCGCATCACTGAGACCGAGGCTTACATCGGCCGCTGCGACAAGGCGTGTCACGCCTATCAGTACCGCCGCACCCAGCGGACGGAGACGTTGTTCGCCGCCCCGGGCACGGCATATATCTACCTCATCTACGGGATGCACCACTGTCTGAACCTGGTCACCGAGGCGGAGGGCGAACCGGCGGCGGTGCTGCTGCGGGGCGGACATGCCTGCTGGAATCAGGAGGTCATCTCCCACCTGCGCTTCGGCAAGGGCACCAGGGAGCTGTCCGCCTACCAGAGAAAGAACTTCCTCAACGGCCCCGGCAAGCTGTGCAAGGGGTTGTCCCTGACCCGTTCGGAAAACGGCTTGGACGCCACGGGGGACACGCTGTTCGTGTGCGAGTCCCTGGCCGACCTGGGGCTTCCGCCGGAACCGCAAAAAATCCCCACAGAGATCCACGTGGGCAAACGCATTGGCATCGACTACGCCCAGGAGGCCATCGACTTCCCGTGGCGGTTTTATGTTACCGAATAAGGAGAGCACCTATGAAACTGTTATTCGACCTGGACGGCACCCTCATCGACTCCAACCACATCTGGCAGGACATCGACCGGGCGTTTCTGGAAAAGCGCGGCTTCGAACTGACCGACGCCTACAACGAGGGGGTCATCTACGCCACCTTCCCCCTGGCTGCCAAGTTCACTAAGGAATACTGCGGCCTGGAAGAGAGCGAGGAGGACATCATGGCGGAGTGGATGGAGGCGGCGCAGCACGCCTATGGGCACACCATCCCCCTGAAGCCCGGTGTGTGGTCCTTTTTGAAGCGCTGCGCTGACGCCGGGTATGAGATGTACATCTACACCTCCTGCGAGGAGCCGTTGTGCCTGGCCGCGTTGGCACATCACCAGATTTTGCGCTATTTCCGGGACATTTTCTTCGTCCGGAAGCTCAACATCGAGAAGAGCAAGCCGGAGGGTTTCCTGTGGGTGGCGGAGCAGATGAACACCGTCCCTGGGGACGTGCTGTTCTTCGACGACTCCCCGGTGGCCTGCCAGGGGGCCTGCACGGCGGGGATGCAGGTGGTGGCCTGCTACGATGAGCTGTTCGCCCAGCACCGACCGGAGCTGGAGCAGCTGTGCGACGCCTATCTGACCAGCTTCGAGGACGCTCTAGCGGAGCCGGACTTCGTGGGACGCTTCGCCCACCGCGGGGACGCCTGCCACGCCTGAACCCACACGACCACAGAAAAACCCGATCAGCCGTCCGTTCCGGGCAGTTGACCGGGTTTTATTATGTTAGTTGGCGGAACCGCTCTTCCAAGCGGCCTTCAGGCCGTTCCACAGGGCGGAAGAGGAGCTGACGTAGCGGACGAACTCGCTCTGAGCGGAGCGGTTGCCGGCCAGATCCACCTTGGTCACGTGCTGATAGGCATCGCTGTCCACGGCAATGTAGGCAAGACCCAGCTCCTGTCCGGCGGAGTCCGATTCCAGGCCAGTGCGGGCGGTGATGGCCACGCCGATGTCCGCTCCGGAGAGACGGCGGATGCCCTGCGCCATGGCGCGGGCAGTCTCCTGGGAGTAGACACCGTAGGTCTCCATGACCTGGGCATCCACCCCGGCCAGCACTTCCCGTGCGCGGGCGGTATTGGTGACCACGCCCATCTCAAAGACCTGGTCGCTGCCGGGCACGTCGGTGATGCGCTTGGCCAGATTGCCGCCGGAGGCGCCCTCGGCCACGGCGATGGTCAGGTGCTTCTTTTGCAGCTCCGCCACCAGCGCCTTCTGCATGGTGCCGATGTCCACGCCGTACAGGTACTTGCCATAGTCCCGGCAGATCTCCGCCACCACCGGCTGGAGCATCTTCTCCGCCTCCTCGTGGCTGGGTGCCGACGCAGTCACCCGCACCTGCACTTCCCCGTCCTTGGCGTAGGGCGCCACCGACGGGTTCTTGTGAGCCAGCATATACTCGTGCATCCGAGATTCCAGCAGGCTCTCGCCGATGCCGAAAAAGTGGATGGTGTGGGAGACGATGGTCTTGCCGGAATAGCGGCTCAGGTAGGGCATGGCGGAGTCGGTGAACATGGGGATCATCTCTTTGGGCGGGCCGGGGAGCATGATGACCAGCTTGCCCTTCCCTTCCATGGCCAGACCGGGGGCGGTGCCCTGGTTGTTCTGGAACACGGTGCAGCCTTCCGGCACCTCCGCCTGCTTGCGGGTGTTGGGAGTCAGCTCGATGCCGCGCTTGGCGTAGTAACCTGCGATGCGCTCCATGGCCTCCTCGTTGCGCACCATTTTGGCGCCGAAATAGGCCGCTACCGTCTCCTTGGTCACGTCGTCAAAGGTGGGGCCAAGGCCGCCGGTGGTGATGACCAGGTCGGCCCGGTCGAAGGCGTCGTGAAGGGCCTTTTTCAGCCGCTCCGGGTTGTCCCCCACCACCGTCTGGTGGTACAGGTCGATGCCCATGGTGGCCAGCTCCTTGGCGATGTACGCCGCGTTGGTGTTGATGATGTCGCCCAGCAGCAATTCGGTTCCCACGCTCAAAATCTCAGCGGTCATAGCTCAGTCTCCTTTCCAAATTTCCGGATATTTTTTCGTATCGTCTCGACCCAGGCGGCCGCCCAGGTCGGTATTCGCGCAACCTTTATTATACGTGGTTTGGGCGGGATTGTCCATGGAACGGGGCGAAAATTTCAAGGGGCGTTTCCTTGAACCGACGGGGGTTCTATGGTATAATTTGAGGTAAATCATCTTGCGCTCCGGCGGGAAATGCGGCGAGTAAGGGCGTCGTGCTGGATGCGCAGCGTTTAGGGGGAAAGAGATACGATGGTTTCCAAAAAAGTCAAGATCACCTGTGAATACGGCCTGCATATGCTCCCGTCGGTGATGATCAGCGACCGGCTGAGCAAGTTTTACGAGTGCAAGATCTGGATCAACTACAAGGGCAAGGACATCAACGCCAAGAACGTGGTGGACTTGATGGCCAACTACCTGAAGAAGGACTCGGAAGTGACCCTGTGCTGTGACGGCAAGAAGGAAGAGGAAGCGCTGGCTCTGTTCGTGGATTTCATTGAGAACGAGCTGAATGAACTGCCTCACAAATAATCAAAAACACGAAACGCCAAGCAAACCCACAGCGTTTCGTGTTTTTTTGTTGCAATCTTACCGCTCCTGCACCTGGTTGAGGTACGCGGCCACCTGGGCGGCGGTCTCCAGGGTCAGGGCGTGCTCCGCGATCTCCTGCGCCTCCTGGAGGCTCCAACGGCTGATCTCCCGTCGGGTGTTCAGGATGGCGGAGGGGCTAACGGAGAACCGTTCCAAGCCGAAGCCCAGGAGCACCGGGATGAGCAGCGCGTCCGACGCCATCTCCCCGCACAGCCCCACCGGGATGCCCGCCCGGACGCCTGCCTGGATGACTGACCGGAGGGCGCGGAGCACTGCCGGGTCGCAGGCTTGGTACAGGTAGGCCACGTTGGGATTGCCCCGGTCGGCGGCCATCAGGTACTGGATGAGGTCGTTGGTGCCGATGCTGAAAAAGTCGCAGTATTTGGCCAGCACGTCCGCCATGAGCATGGCTGCTGGGGTCTCGATCATGGTGCCCAGCTTGGGCAGGGGCAGGCCGGTTTCCTTGGCGATGTCCTCCGCCAGGGTGCGCGCCGCTTTGAACTCGGTGACGGTGGCCACCATGGGGAGCATGACCCACAGCTGTCCGCCGCTCTCTGCACCCGCTCGCATGAGGGCGGTGAGCTGGGTGCGGAAGGTGTCCGGGTTGCGGAGGCAGTAGCGGACAGCGCGGCAGCCTAGGAAGGGGTTGTCCTCCGGCTCCAGGTGGAGGTAGGGGATGTCCTTGTCACCGCCTACGTCCAGGGTGCGGATGATGACCGGCTTGCCGCTGAGCTCCTCGCACACCTGCCGGTACGCCTGGTACTGGGTGGCCTCGTCCGGCGCTTCGGTGCGGTTCATGTAGAGGAACTCGGTGCGGAACAGACCCACCCCTTCCCCGTCCTGCTGGGTGACCTGGACGGCCTCCGGCGGGGTGCCGATGTTGGCCAGCACCTGCATGGGCTTGCCATCTCTGGTCTGGGTGGGGCGTCCGCGGAACTGCTCCAGCTGCTGCTTTTTCGCCGCGGCACTGGCCTGGTAGGTCTGGTACTGCTCCAATGTGGCTGCGTCCGGCTCCACCAGCACGGCGCCCTTTGTGCCGTCCACGATGACGGTGGCACCCTCCTGCACTGCCTCCAAAACGTCCGGGACGCTGAGGACAGCGGGGATGCCCAGGGCACGGGACAGGATGGCCGAATGGGAGGTGATGCCACCACGCTGGGTGACGATGCCCACCACGCTGTCGTGATCCATCTCCGCGGTCATGGAGGGGGTCAGGTCGTCCACCACCAGGACGCTGTTTTGGGGCAGGTGTTTCAAATCCAGCTGTTCCACGCCCAACAGGATTTCCAGCAGCTTCTGTTTGATGTCCTCCACGTCGGTGGCACGCTGCTGGATCAGCTCCACCTCGGAGCTTTGGAACAGCGCCTTGAACATCTCCAACACCGCTTCCGCCGCCGCTTCCGCGCACATGCCCTCGTCGATGCGGTTCCACATCTCCTCCTGCAGGAACGGGTCCTGTATCATGTCGATGTGGCCGGTGAGAATCTCCGCGTCACGGGCGTCCAGGCGTTTGCCGAAGGTGTCGGCCACGGCTTGGGTGTCCTGGATGAACCGCTGGATGGCGGCCTGGAGGCGCTGTTTCTCCGCCACCTTGTCCTCCACCGGGTGGGGTTCATAGGTCAGGCTCTGGGGACGCAGGAGGACGGCGGTGCCGATGCCGATGCCGTGGGAGGCGGGGATGCCCGACAGGGGTGCTGTCTGCCCGCTCATGCTTCACCAAACCCGGAGGCGATCATCGCGCAGGCCGCTTCCAGCTGGGCGGCCTCGTCGGGGCCTTCGCACTGGATGGTCAGCTCGGTGCCCTTCTGGAAGCCGGAGGCGATGAGGTGCATCATGCTCTTGCCGTTGACGCTCTTGGCGGCGGAGGAGACGGTGACTTCACTGTTGAAGGTCGCCATGGCTTTGGCGAAGTCCCCTGCCGCTCTCATATGAAAACCGTCCCGATTGACGATCGTGATCTGTCTGGATACCATTCCTGTTCCCTCTTTCTCTGCAAAGTTACGCCTGTGCTTCCGCCGCTTCCAGCTCCGCCAGAAATGCCTCCGGCGTGGTCGCCTGCACCAGCCGTTCCCGGCGCTCCTCCTCCATGAGGAGGGTCATGAGGCCGGACAGCATCTGCAAATGCAGGTCGCCGTCGTCCGGGGCGGCGATCATGAACAGCAGGCGGGTGGGCTGACCGTCCAGGGCGTGGCAGTCGATGCCGTCTGGGACGGTGATGGCGGCCAGACCCGGCGTCTTCACGGCGTTGCTCTTGGCGTGGGGGATGGCCATGCCCATGCCGATGGCGGTGACGCACTCCCCTTCCCGTTTCCAGACGTCCTGTTTGTAGGCATCCCGGTCGGACAGGTGCCCCACCTGGTCGTGGAGCTCTGCCAGTAGGTCGATGGCGGCCTCCTTGGTCTGCACATCCGCGCGGACGACGATGGCCTCCGGCGGGAGAAGTGCTGTGATCTTCATGACTGTTACCCCTTTTCCGCTCCGCTCGGTGCCGAAAAACTCGGTCGGCGGCGTTTTTTCACGTCTACCATCATAGCATGAAAGACAGAGATTGACAACGCTTTTTCTTCGTATGGCAAAAATGCAGCGCGTCCCGCCACCCTCGGTGACGGGACGCTTCCGGGCATCAGGTGCCCTCTTTATGCTCGCCGGTGACCATGAAGATGACCCACTCGGCAATGTTCTCGGCGTGGTCGCCGATGCGCTCGAAGTACTTGGCGATCATCAGCAAGTCCAGGGCGTACTCCCCTTCCGCCGGGTTGGCGGCGATCTTGTCGATGAGCTGCCGCTTCACCTGGGCGAAGTACTCGTCCACGATGTCGTCCTCCTTGAGGACCTGTTCCGCCAGGGTCACGTCGTGTTTGACGTAGGCGTGGATGCTCTCGGTGACCATGCGGATGGTGGCTTTGGCCATCTCCCGCAGCTGGCCGTCCTTGTGGATGAGGGCTTCTTCCTTGGCCGGTTCGTCCAGGAACTGGACGATCTCAGCGATGTCCTCGGCCTGGTCGCCGATGCGTTCCATGTCGGTGATCATCTTCAAGGCGGAGGAAATTTTCCGCAGGTCGGTGGCCACCGGCTGCTGCTGGAGGAGCAGGCGCAGGCAGAGGGACTCGATGTTGCGCTCCTTCTGGTCAATCTCGGAATCCAGAGGCGCCACCTGCTTGGCAAGCTCCTTGTCCCCCTCGGTCAGTGCCTGGGAGGACATTTCGATGACCTCCTCGCACAGGGCGCCCATTTCGATCAGCTGCTCGTTGAGCAGCGCTAACTGTTCGTCAAAACGACTTCTCATATCAACCAAACCTCCCGGTGATGTAATCTTCGGTGCGCTTATCCTCCGGCGTGGAGAACAGCTTTTCGGTGTTGTCGTACTCCACCAGCTCGCCCAGCAGGAAGAAGGCGGTGTTGTCCGAGATACGGACGGCCTGCTGCATATTGTGGGTGACGATGACGATGGTGTACTTTTCCTTCAGCTCCATGGCCAGCTCTTCGATCTTGGAGGTGGAGATGGGGTCCAGCGCGCTGGTGGGTTCGTCCATGAGGAGGACGTTGGGCTCGACGGCCAGGGCGCGGGCGATACAGAGTCGCTGCTGCTGACCGCCGGAGAGGCCCAGGGCGTTCTTCTTCAGACGGTCCTTCACCTCGTCCCAGATGGCGGCGTCCCGCAGGGAGCGCTCTACAATTTCATCCAGCTGCGCTTTGTTCTTGATGCCGTGGGTACGGGGGCCGTAGGCGATGTTGTCGTAGATGCTCATGGGGAAGGGGTTGGGCTTCTGGAAGACCATGCCGATCTCTCGGCGGAGCTGGCTCACGTCCACGTCTGCGCCAAAAATGTCCTTGCCCTGATAGCGGACGTCGCCGGTAATTTTGACGTCGGGGATCAGGTCGTTCATCCGGTTCAGGGTCTTCAAAAAGGTGGATTTGCCGCAGCCGGAGGGGCCGATGAGGGCGGTGATGCTCTGGTCGGGGATGTTGATGTTGATATCCTTCAATGCCTTGTGGCTTCCGTACCACAGACACAGATCTTTCACGGTGATAATATCGCTCATAGTTCTTTCTTCCTCCTGAAATGTCTCTCTACCAAGGTGGCGGCCAGGTTGATGACCAGGGTCATCACCATGAGGATGGCGGCGATGGCGAAGGCCGTGTCGAAGTCACCCTGTTCCTTGGCATACACGTACAGTGCCACGGTGAGGGTAGCGCCTGCGCTGTTCAGCCCTTCCCAGAAGCCGTTCAGGGCGTGGGCAAAGCCAGCGGTGAACAGCAGGGCGGCGGACTCGCCCAGGATACGGCCCACGGCCAGGATGCAGCCGGTGATAACGCCGTCCACGCAGCCGGGCAGCACCACCGTGCGGATGACCCGCCACTTGCCTGCGCCCAGGCCGAAGGCGCCTTCCCGATAGCTCTGGGGAACAGTCTTGAGGCTCTCCTGAGTGGTGCGCATGATGGTGGGCAGGTTCATCATGACCAGGGTCAGGGCGCCGGCCAGCAGAGAGGTCTGCATATCCAGGAACTGACAGAAGAACAGCATGCCTACCAGGCCATAGATGATGGAAGGGATGCCGGAGAGGGTCTCGGCGGCGTACTCGATGATGGCGACCACCTTTTTGCCGGAGGCGTACTCGGTCAGGTAGATGGCAGCGCCCACGCCCACGGGCAGGACGATGACCAGGGTGGCGATGACGATGTAGATGGTGTTGAGGATGTCCGGCAGGATGCCGATCTTATCGGACAGGTAGCTGGGGGAGGTGGAGAGCAGTTCCCAAGAGATGTTGGGCACGCCCTTGGCCAGCACGTAGACGATGAGGAAGAGCACCAGGGCACCGGTGAGGATGGCGGCGATGGCCATGAGGGTGCGCATGAGGGCGATGTACGCCTTGCGCTGGGGGGAAATGTGTTTGGTTTTCATGGCTCAGCCCTCCTTATCCCGCTTCAAGAAGAAGTTCAGTGTGGCGTTGATGAGCATGATGAACAGGAAGAGCACCAGGGCGATGGAGAACAGCGCCTGACGCTGGAGTCCTGCGGAGTAGGACATCTCGCTGGCCACGGCGGTGGTCAGGAACCGGACGCTGGTGAAGATGCCCGGCATATTGGGCACGTTGCCAGAGACCATCATGACTGCCATGGCTTCGCCGATGGCACGCCCCACGCCCAGCACCACAGCGGCTGCGATGCCGCTCTTGGCGGCGGGGACGGAGACCTTGAAATATGTCTCGATGGGGGTGGCGCCCAGAGCCAGGGATGCGTCCTCGTACTCCTGGGGGACGGCCTCCAGAGCGGTGACGGAGACCTTGATGATGGAGGGCAGGATCATGATGGCCAGCACGATGATGGCGGCCAGCAGGCTTGCCCCGTCGGGGATGTGGAAGAGGATGCGGATGCCAGGCACCAGGATGAGCATACCCACCAGGCCGTAGACCACAGAGGGGATGCCAGCCAGGAGGCTGACGGCGGCTTCCAGGACGGCTTTCACCTTGGGGGGCGCCAATTTGGCCAGATACACCGCGGTGAGGAAGCCGACGGGCACGCCGATGACGATGGCCCCGGCGGTGCCGTAGACGCTGGTCAGGATGAAGGGCAGGATGCCGTAGGAGGGTTCCGCTGCGGTGGATGCCCAGGTGGTGCCGAAGAGGAAGGGCACCAGTCCGATCTTCCGGATGGCCGGGATGCCGGAGATGACCAGATATATGGTGATCATGAGGACACAAGCCACGGCGATAAGGCCTAAGATGAGGAAGATGCCGTGGACGATGTTCTCAAAGAGTTGTTTCTTGTTTTTCATAACGATTCCCTCGTCCTAATACACACAATACACACATTGGATAGAAAAGAGGCGGCTGGGTTGCCAGCCGCCTCCGTTTGACTCATGCTGCTGATAGGCGTTAGATGCCTGGCAGGATTTTATGTTTCAGTTGATGGGTTCTGATTACTTGACGGGCACTGCACCGGCGTCGGAGATGATCTGGGAGGCGTCAGCGGAGGTGACATAGTCGAAGAACTTCTGAGCGGTGTCAGACAGAGCCTTGCCGTCCTTGGTGACCAGGACGAAGGGACGCTGTACCACATAGGTGCCGTCCTTGACGGTGGCTTCGGTGGGCTTTACGCCGCCGACGGACAGGGCCTTGACGTTATCCTTGACGGCTGCCAGGGAGGCGTAGCCGATGGCGTTGGGGTTCTGGCTGACGGTGGTGATGACGTCGCCGGTGGAGGTCAGTTCCTGACCGTACTTGCACTTGTCTTCGGTCTTGGTGATGGATTCGAAGCCGTCGCGGGTGCCGCTGCCAGCTTCACGGCCGATGAGGACGATCTCTGCGTCGTCGCCGCCGACGTCCTTCCAGTTGGTGATCTCACCGGTGTAGATCTTGCCGATGGTCTCGATGTCCAGGTCTTCCACCTTGTTCTGGGGGTTGACGATGATGGCGATGCCGTCCAGAGCCAGGGTGGTCTCGGTCAGGCCAGCGCTCTTCTCTTCGTCCTTCAGGCTTCTGCTGGACAGGCCGATGTCGCAGCGGCCTTCGGAGACTGCGGTGATGCCGGAGCCGGAGCCGGTGGGGTTGTAGGTGAAGGTGACGCCTTCGTTGTTCTTCATGAAGGATTCACCCAGGGCGCCGATGACCTTTTCCATGGAGGTGGAGCCGTCGGTGGCCACAGTGCCGGAGGCGGCGGCAGAGGTCTGAGCGGAGGTGGAGGGGGCGGCGCTGGTGTCCTGAGCGGCGTCCTTGCTGCCGCTGTTGCTTGCACCGCAGCCGGCGATCATGGACAGTGCCATGAGGGCGGCGAATACCAGACGAAGTCTTTTCTTCATTGTTAAAATCTCCTTTTCAAAGTAGCTTTTGTTTTCCTTGCTGTATGTCCTTTCGACATGGCCTATGATACGGATGCAATGTAAAATGGAAAAGCGGCATTGTGTAAAATGCGTGTAAAATCGCAGATGGGCAAAATCACCTGTAAAACCGACATCTTTCCCCTTTTCGTCACTTTTTCCCTGGTACAAATCGCCGAAATCCCACGGCTTTCCCCCATTTCATTGACAAAATCCTGTCGATAGCGTATGATATTTTACATGAACAGAGACGTTCCAACAGGAGAAGTGCGCCCTTTTTTCCCTGCGGACGTCTTCTCTTTTTCCAACCCTACTGCGTGAAAGAGGCAATGATATGAGAAATTATTCCGCTGAAGAAGTGATGCAGTACGTCAGCGAGATGGAAGTGAAGTTCATCCGCCTGGCCTTCTGCGATATTTTTGGACGACAGAAGAACATCGCCATCCTCCCCAGTGAGCTGCCCAAGGCGTTCTCCACCGGCATCGCCTTCGACGCCTCCGCCATCGCCGGCTTCGGCGGCGAGGTGCGCTCTGACCTGTTCCTCCACCCCGACCCCACCACTCTGGTGGCTCTCCCCTGGCGGCCGGAGATCGGCAGCGTGGTGCGGATGTTCTGCCACGTGACCTATCCCGACGGCACCCCCCTCCCCTCGGACAGCCGCGCTATCCTGAAGAAAGCGGTGGCAGAGGCGGAGGCCAAGGGCTATTCCTTCGCCTTCGGCTCCGAGATGGAGTTCTACCTGTTCCAGACCGACGAGCACGGCAACCCCACCAAGGTGCCCTACGACAACGCCAGCTACATGGACATCGCCCCGGCGGACAAGGGGGAGAACGTCCGGCGGGAGGTCTGCCTGATGCTGGAGCAGATGGGCATTCAGCCGGAGAGCTCCCACCACGAGGAGGGGCACGGGCAGAATGAGATCGACTTCCGCTACTCCGACCCGGTGACCGCCGCCGACAACGCCGTCACCTTCTCCGCCGTCGTCCGCACGGTGGCCGACCGGAACGGGCTGTGCGCCGACTTCTCCCCCAAGCCCCTGCCCGACCAGCCGGGGAGCGGGATGCACATCAACTTCTCGGTGAAGTCCAAGGACGGGCGGGACGTCATCCCCTACGTCATCGCCGGTATCATGCAAAAGATTCCGGACATCACCTTATTCTTAAACCCCTGCCACAATTCCTACGACCGTCTGGGCGGCAACAAAGCCCCCGGCTACATCTCCTGGTCGTCGGAGAACCGCTCCCAGCTCATCCGCATCCCGGCGGCCGAAGGGGAATATCGCCGGGCGGAGCTGCGTTCGCCGGACTCCACCGCCAACCCCTACCTGGCCTTCGCCGCCCTCATCTACGCCGGTCTCCACGGCATCGAGTGGGAGCTGCCTCTGCCGGAACCGGCGGACGTGAACCTGCATACCGCGCCGCCGGAGGTGCTGGAGCAGTATCAGAAGCTGCCCACCAACCTGACGTCTGCCCAGTGCATGATGGTGTTCAGCGAATTTGTGCATGAGCATTTCCCCAAGGAGCTCATCTCCGCTTATTGCAGTCAAGTGTAAAGCCTATGGATAACATCTTATAAAGGAGGGAGCCCCTTGGTTTTTCGTGAACGTACCTACAGCGTTCTCTTAGTATCCGCTTCCGGCAGCTTCCTCACTTCCCTGCAACCCATGCTCCCTATGACGGAATACTGGCCGGTGACCACCGTCACCAGCATCAGCAGCGCCAGACGAGCGCTGGTAGAGAAGACTTATGACCTCATCATCATCAACACCCCCCTGCGGGACGAATTCGGCACCCGCTTCGCCATCGACGTCAGCGCCAAGAGCAGCGCCATCGTGCTCCTGTTCGTGAAAAATGACCGCTACCCGGAAGTGTACGGCAAGGTCATGGAGCACGGCGTCCTGGCGGTCTCCAAACCCACCTCCACCCAGATGGTGGCGCAGTCCCTGCGGGTCATGTGTACCATGCGGGAACGGCTGCGGATGATGGAGGCGAAACAGGCTACGGTGGAAGACAAGATTTCGGAAATCCGATTGTTCAACCGTGCCAAGTGGCTGCTCATCGAGCACGAGGGCATCTCCGAGGCCGACGCACAGCATCGGTTGGAGAAGCAGGCCATGGACAGCCGCGTTTCTAAGAAAAAAGTGGCAGAGGAGATCATCAAAATCTATGCGTGAGCGTCTGGAATGGACGATTCAGGAGGAGATATTTATGAAAGAACTTCACGAAGAGTGCGGCGTCTTTGGCGTCTACGCCCCGGAGACCACCTCGGTGGCCAGCACCACCTATTACGGCCTCTACTCCCTCCAGCACCGGGGGCAGGAGAGCTGCGGCATCGTGGTCTGTGACGACGGACTCTTCTACTCCCACAAGGATCTGGGACTCATCAGCGACGTGCTCACCAAGGACGTCATGAACCACTTCCCCGACGGCACCATGGCGGTGGGGCACGTCCGCTACGGCACCACCGGCGCCAACAACCGGAACAACTGCCAGCCCATCCAGGTCAACCATCAGAAGGGCAAGCTGGCGTTGGCACACAACGGCAACCTGAGCAATGCCTTCCAGCTGCGCAGTGAGCTGGAGCTGAACGGCGCTATCTTCCACTCCACCAGCGACACGGAGATCATCGCCTACATCGTCACCCAGGAGCGCCTGAAGACCCCCTCTATCGAGGACGCCCTCTGTCAGGCCATGTACCGGCTGGAAGGTGCCTTCTCCCTGGTGCTCATGTCCGCCACCAAGCTGCTGGCGGCTCGTGACCCCCACGGCTTCCGCCCACTCTGTTACGGTCAGACGGCGGATGGCACCTATGTGGTGGCGTCCGAGAGCTGCGCTCTGTCTGCTGCCGGTGCCCATATGATTCGGGATTTGAAGCCCGGTGAAATCCTGGTCTTCGACGAGCGGGGCGTCCACTCCAACCAGTGCCACTGCGGCACCGCACCCCGCACTCCCTGCATCTTTGAGTACATCTATTTCGCCCGTCCCGACTCCATCATCGACCAAGTCTCCGTCCACGCCGCCCGGCTCCGCGCCGGTGCCATTTTGGCCAAGGAGCACCCGGTGGACGCCGACGTGGTGGTGGGCGTGCCCGACTCCGGGTTGGACGCGGCTTTGGGCTATGCCCAGGAATCCGGCATCCCCTACGGCATGGGCTTCATCAAGAACAAGTACATCGGCCGCACCTTCATCTCCCCCGGTCAGGATCAGCGCATCGACCAGGTGCGCATCAAGCTCAATCCCATCCCGGAGACGGTGCAGGGGAAGCGGGTGGTGCTCATCGACGACTCCATTGTGCGCGGTACCACCAGTGGGCAAATTATTGGGCTGCTGCGGGACGCAGGTGCCAAGGAAGTCCATATGCGGGTCTCCGCGCCCCCCTTCCTGAACCCCTGCTACTACGGCACCGACATCGACTCCCGCGACCACCTCATCGCCTGTCACCGAACCATTCCGGAGATCGCCGACATCATCGGTGCGGACAGCCTGGGCTATCTGCCCACCAAGGATCTGTGCCACCTCATCGGCGACGGCCATTTCTGCTCCGCCTGCTTCGACGGCAACTACCCCACCACCGTGCCTGAGAGCACCCAGAAGGATCGCTTCGAGCGTCCCCTCTCCGCCCGGAACAAGGAGAAAAACTGACCCTAAACCAACCTGCACCCGTCCCCCTGCGCAGCGCTGCCGGAGGGCGGGTGTTCTGCGTGTTTGGGGCGTTTTGAAGGATGGTTTTGAAAAAAGAAAAAACTTTCGTAAATTTTCTTTCCGAAACCGCCCTCTATGCAAGGCGGACGCATTGAATATTGCAGGCGGCTATACTATAATAAATGGAATGAACACAGACTGACCACCCTCTGTCCGGGTGGCAGTTTTCGCCTTGATTCTATTTTTGAAGAGCAAAGGAGCGTTTCGCAAATGATTTACACAACCGAAGTGAGCAATATGTGTCCCGTCGCCAAAGGGGCTTACCACGGCCCCGCCCCCATCCCCGAAGAGGGTAAGTGGGTGCAGGCCATGCAGCTGACCGACATTTCCGGTCTCACCCATGGCATCGGCTGGTGCGCTCCCCAGCAGGGCGCTTGCAAGCTGACCCTGAACGTGAAGGACGGCGTCATCGAGGAAGCCCTGGTGGAGACCATCGGCTGCTCCGGCATGACCCATTCCGCCGCTATGGCCTCCGAGATCCTCATCGGCAAGACCCTCCTGGAGGCGCTGAACACCGACCTGGTGTGTGACGCCATCAACACCGCCATGCGGGAGCTGTTTTTGCAGATCGTCTATGGCCGCACCCAGACCGCATTTTCCGAGGGTGGTCTGCCCATCGGCGCTTCCATGGAGGATCTGGGCAAGGGTCTGCGCAGCCAGGTGGGCACTATGTTCGCCACCAAGGAGAAGGGCCCCCGTTATCTGGAGCTGGCTGAGGGTTACGTGACCCGTCTGGCGCTGAACGAGGATCGGGAGATCATCGGTTATGAATTCATCCACCTCGGCAAGATGATGGACATGATCAAGAACGGCACCGCTCCTGCAGAGGCCATGGAGAAGGCCACCGGCACCTATGGCCAGTTCGCGGAAGCTGCCCAGTACATCGACCCGAGAAAGGAATAAGGTGAGCGACTATGGCACTGTTTGAAAGCTACGAAAGACGTATCGACAAAATCAACGGCGTTCTGGCCGAATACGGCATCGGTTCCATCGAGGAATGCCGCACCATCTGCAACGATCTGGGCTTCGACCCCTACGAGATCGTCAAGGGCATCCAGCCCATCTGCTTTGAGAACGCCTGCTGGGCCTACACCATGGGCGCTGCCATCGCCGTGAAGAAGGGCGTCAAGACCGCCGCAGACGCCGCCGCCGCCATCGGCATCGGCCTCCAGGCCTTCTGCATCCCCGGTTCCGTGGCAGACGACCGGAAGGTCGGTCTGGGGCACGGTAACCTGGGCGCTATGCTGCTCCGGGACGAGACCAAGTGCTTCGCTTTCCTGGCCGGTCACGAGTCCTTCGCCGCCGCTGAAGGCGCCATCGGCATCGCCCGCAACGCCAACAAGGCGCGTCAGGAGCCTCTGCGGGTCATCCTGAACGGCCTGGGCAAGGACGCTGCCCAGATCATCTCCCGGATCAACGGCTTCACCTACGTACAGACCAAGTTCGACTACCACACCGGCGAGCTCCACGTGGTCAAGGAGACCCCCTACTCCAAGGGCGAGCGGGCTGCCGTCAAGTGCTACGGCGCGGACGACGTGCGGGAAGGCGTGGCCATCATGCACCACGAGGGCGTGGACGTGTCCATCACCGGCAACTCCACCAACCCCACCCGCTTCCAGCACCCGGTGGCAGGCACCTACAAGAAGGAGTGCATTGAGCAGGGCAAGAAGTACTTCTCCGTGGCCTCCGGCGGCGGCACTGGTCGTACCCTGCATCCGGACAACATGGCCGCCGGCCCCGCTTCCTATGGCATGACCGACACCATGGGTCGTATGCACTCTGACGCCCAGTTCGCAGGCTCCTCCTCCGTCCCCGCGCACGTGGAGATGATGGGCTTCCTGGGCATGGGCAACAATCCTATGGTCGGGGCTACTGTGGCTGTGGCCGTGGCGGTTGAGGAAGCGCTGAAGAAGTAAGATTTCCGCTTAAAATACAAAAGCGTCACGCTGGTTTGTTCGGCGTGACGCTTTTTTGTTGTTCTGGGGGGCGGACTCCCTCAGTCGCCTTGAGGCGACAGCTCCCTCGTGAACGAAGGAGCCTTGGGCTGGTTGGAGTTGGCAGCTTCTGCCTCCGTCTCAGGTTTTGGCTGTGAAAAAACGCAGGTCGTATGACCTGCGTTTTTGACGTTGTATGGGTTGGTTTTTTCAGCGCTCTTCCCGGAAGTAGGCGTTGCCCAGGGATGCAGGGGGCTGATTTTCTCGACGCTGGCGGATGCTCAGGACGATCAGGACGATGAGGGTGACCACGTAGGGCAAAATCTTGTAGATCTCCGTGGGGATGGGGAACACGGTGACGCGCATATACATGATCATCAGCGCACCGAACAGGATGGAGCCCCAGACGGCACGCAGGGGACGCCACAGGGCGAAGATGACCAGCGCCACTGCCAGCCAGCCCTTGCCGTCCATGGCGTCAGCCGCCCAGTTGCCGCTGCCGACGACCATGGTGAAGTACAGGCCGCCCAGGCCGCAGATGCCGCCGCCGATGCAGGTGAACAGGTACTTGTACCGGGTGACGTTGATGCCAGCGGCGTCCGCCGTGGCGGGGTCTTCGCCTACCGAACGCAGGTTCAGACCCACTCTGCTCCGGTTGAGCATCCAGGCCATGGCGATGGCGATGGCGATGCTCAGGTAGATCATGAAGTTGTAGGAGAAGAGGAGCTTGCCGATGATGGGGATGTTGGAGAGGAAATCGGGGAAGAGCTTGGCGGTGAACAGTTCCTCCAGGTTGGCGCTGATGACCAGGCGGCCGCCTGCTTTGACGCGGTAGTATTCGCCGAAGAACTTACCAAAGCCCACACCGAAGATGGTCAGCGCCAGGCCGGTGACGTTCTGGTTGGCGCGGAGGGTGATGGTGAGGAAGGAGAAGATGAGGCTGCCGAAGGCGGCCACCAGGAAACCGGCCAGCATGGCCAGGATGAGGCCGATGACCGGGCTTGCGCCCGCTCCTGTCGCCTGCTCGTAGAGGTAGGGGGCGATGAGGCCGGCAGCGCCGCCCATGTAGACCAGACCCTCCACGCCCAGGTTCAGGTTGCCGGATTTCTCCGTCAGGATCTCGCCCAGGGTACCGTACATGAGGGTGGTGCCCATGAGGACGGAAGCAACGATAAAGTTGACGATGGCGTTCCAAATTTCCATGTTACTTCCCCTCCTTCTTGACTTGGCTTCTGCCGCGGAAGATCAGCCGGTAACGGATGAAGAACTCACTGCCCAGCATACAGAACAGGATGATACCGGTGAGCATATCGGACATGGATTCCGGGATGGCGTTGTTGGTGACGGTGTTGATGGTGCTGGCGCCCTTCTCCAGGATGGCCAGGAAGAAGGAGATGAGCACCATACCAAAGGCGTTGAGCTGTGCCAGCCAAGCCACGGTGATACCGGTGAAGCCCACGCCGCCGGCGACGGAGTCGGACAGGGTGTACTTGATGCCGGAGACCAGGATGAAGCCCACGATACCGGCGATGGCGCCGGAGACGATCATGGTGCGGACGATGACCTTGGCCACGTCGATACCGGCGTAGCGTGCGGTGGGTTCGCTCTCGCCGACCACGGCGATCTCAAAGCCGTGCTTGGTGTATTTCAGGTAGCAGAACATGAAGAACACCAGCAGGATGATGAGGAAGACGCCGATGGTGATGTTCCACACGTTGGGCATTCTGGCGCCGCTCTTGAACAGGCCGATGAGCTGAGTGCCGCGGGGGCGCTTTTCCCAGGGGCCGCCCTGGAGGTATTTGACGATGCCGATGGCGATATAGTTCATCATCAGGGTGAACAGGGTCTCGTTGGTGCCCCACTTGGCGCGGAACACGGCGGGGATGAGCCCCCACAGGGCACCGCCGATGGCACCGGCCACGCACATGACCAGGATGAGCAGCCAAGAGGGCCAGGTCTCTGCAAAGTTCAGGGCGAAGAAGGTGGCAAAGATGCCGCCCATGGTGATCTGGCCTTCCACGCCGATGTTCCAGAACTTCATCTTAAAGGCGGGGGCGATGGCCAGGGACGCACCCAACAGGGGGATAGCGATCTTGATGGTCTGCTGGATGGCCAGCTTGCCGCCCAGACTGCCGTTTATCATGGCGCCGTAGATGGAGAAGGGACTGTAGCCCAGCGCCATAAAGATGAACGCGCCCAGGATGAGCGCCACCACGATGGAGGCGATACGGATGACCCACTTTTTCTGGGTGCTCATCCCCTGCCGCTGTGCCAGACGCACCAGAGGCTCTTTCTTTTCCTGTGTTTTCTTTCCGCTTGCCATCAGATACCTTCCCCCTCTCCCTTTTTGGTCATCAGCAGACCCACTTCCTCTTTGGTGGTGGTTCTGCCGTCTACGATACCGGAAATCTCACCGCCGCACAGCACCAGGATACGGTCGCACAGCTCCAGCAGCACGTCCAAGTCCTCGCCCACATAGATGACAGCGACGCCCTTGGCCTTCTGCTCATTGAGGAGGCGATAGATGGTGTGGGAGGTGTTGATGTCCAGGCCACGGACGGCGTAAGCGGTGAGCAGCACTCTGGGGTCGGCGCAGATCTCGCGCCCCACCAGCACCTTCTGGACGTTGCCGCCGGACATCTGCCGGACGGGCATGGTGATGTCGGTGGTGACCACTTCCAGGTCTTCCTTGATGCGCTCCGCCAGCTCCGCCGGAGACTTCCGGTCGGAGAAGCCGAACTTGCCCTTCTTGAAGGAGCGGAGCATCATGTTGCCGGTCATGCCCATGTTGGCCACCAGACCCATGCCCAGACGGTCTTCCGGGACGAAGGACAGGTGGACGCCCATCTCCTGGATCTTCATGGGGCTTTTGCCGATGAGCTCTTCGGGAGAGCCGTCCGCTTCATAGTAGATGACGCTGCCCTGGGTGACGGGCTGGAGGCCGGCGATGGCTTCCATCAGCTCCTTCTGGCCGCAGCCGGAGATACCGGCGATGCCCAAAATCTCGCCGCCGTAGGCGGTGAAGGACACGTCCTTGAGCTTGGTCACGTCGTTGCGATCCACCACGGTCAGGTTGGTGACCTCCAGGAGCTTTTTGGTGTCCTTTGGCTCCGGACGCTCGATGTTCAGCTTGGTGGCCTGGCCCACCATCATGTCGGTCAGAGACTGGGGAGTAGCCTCGCTGGTGGGGACGGTGCCGATGTACTCGCCCTTGCGCAGGACGGTGACCCGGTCGGAGAGAGCCAGGACCTCCTGGAGCTTGTGGGTGATGATGATGATGGCCTTGTCGTCGTCCCGCATGGCGCGGAGGACGTCGAAGAGGCGGTCGGTCTCCTGGGGGGTGAGGACGGCGGTGGGCTCGTCCAGGATGAGGATGTCAGCGCCGCGATAGAGCACTTTGATAATTTCTACCGTCTGCTTTTCCGACACGGACATCTCGTAAATTTTCTTGTTGGGGTCGATGTGGAAGCCGTACTTGTCGCCGATGGCCTTGACCTTGGCGGCCACCTTCTTGATGTCGTACCGACCCGGCTCCTTCAGACCCAGCGCCACGTTCTCCGCTGCGGTGAGCACGTCCACCAATTTGAAGTGCTGGTGGATCATGCCGATGCCCAGGTCAAAGGCGTCCTTGGGGGAGCGGATCATGACCTCCTGGCCGTTGACGTAGATGGTGCCGCCGTCGGGGAAATAGATGCCGGAGATCATGTTCATGAGGGTGGTCTTGCCGCTGCCGTTCTCGCCCAGCAGGGAGAGGATCTCGCCGCGGTACACGTCCATGCTCACGTGGGAATTTGCTACGGTCTCGCCGAACACCTTGGTGATGTCCTCTAGCCGGATCGCAATGTCTCGTTCCATACTTTTTATTTACCTTCTCTCTATAATTCGCCAGTGATAGCGCACATTTTGGTACCTTTTATTGCTGAAACCTGCCGCCAATGGATTCGGCAGTACGTTTCAGCAATCCGCGGATAAACCAGTTCAGGCGGAGCCGGATAGACCGGCTCCGCCCATGGTATTCTCTTTGTCAGAGCGTCTTGCTGAGGCTGAGTTAGTTGGTGCTCAGAACAGTGATGACGTCGTCCAGCACGTATGCGAAGGTAGGTGCGGACTGGGTGCTGTTTTCAGCAAAGCCTTCGGTCAGATCGATGGTGTCGTTCTTGTCGAAGGGGTTGGTGCCCTTGTAGTCGCCCTTGTAGATTTCCTTAGCGGTGCGCTTGCCATCCTTGAAGTCCTGGATGACGGCGTCCATTGCTTCCTGAGTGCCCTTAGCGGCGATCTTGGTGTTCAGCTCGGTCATAGCGACCCAACCTTCGTCGAAGCCAGCCCACTGGTCAACGGGGATCTCGGTGCCGTCCATGACAGCCTTGACTGCGCCCACTTCATAGGGAGCATAGTCCTGGCGGCTGGAGATCAGGCTGCTGTCGGGAGCGATGTCGACCATGCTCTGGTTGTAGCCCACGTGGAACACGCTGGTGCCCTTCTGGGTTGCGTCTTCGCAAGCCTTGGCAGGGCCTTCGGTATCGGAGTGCTGGGAGATGATGACGCAGCCGTCTTCGATCATAGCGGTAGCCATGGTCTTTTCGGTCTCATAGTCGCCCCAGGAGTTGGTGTAGTTGACTTCCATGGTGGCGTCAGCAACGACGGAGCGAACGCCCATGAGGAATGCGGTGTAGCCGGAGATGACTTCGGCATAGGGGTATGCAGCGACGTAGCCGATCTTAGCCTTGTCAGCGGTGATGGTGCCGGCGTCGATCAGTTCCTTCATCTTCATGCCAGCGACGATACCAGCGACGAAACGACCCTGATAGATGGCGCCCATGTAGGTGTGATAGTTGGCAGTGTCCTTGTCAGCGTTTGCGCAGGTTGCCTGGCAGAACTGGATGTCGGGATACTGAGCGGCCAGTTCCTTTGCCTTTTCGCCATAACCAAAGCTGGTGGTGAAGATGATCTTGCAGCCAGCTTCGCACAGCTCGACCAGGGGATCTTCCACAGCGTCTTCGGCCACGTTGTACTTAGCGATGGTCTGAACCTTGTCGCCATATGCTTCCTTGATGGCCTCTTCGGCAGCGATGAAGTTCGCAGTGTAAGCTTCGCTGTCGTCGCCGATGTAGACGAAGCCGACCTTCATGGCGCCGTCTGCAGCGGGTTCTGCTGCGGTGCTGGCAGCAGGAGTAGAAGTAGCGCTTCCGGCATTGTCCACGGACTTACCGCAGGATGCCAGGCCGATGACCATAGCACAAGCCAGGATCATGGCAAGCAGTTTCTTGTGCATTTTTCTTTTCCTCCAATATGTGTGATTTGTGTCCACAGTGTAACAACCTGTTAACGCTGTGTTAACAATATTATAATCATACCCTATTTTGCGAGCCGCTTCAACCATTTTTCGCTGTAAAATTTGTGTCTTTTCTCCGATTTTCTTCCGCCTCTTTTGGGCATTTCGCCCCATCTCCCCTTCCCAGACGCAAAAACACGCACCTTCCAGAGAAGATGCGTGTCTGATTTCCAATCATTTTTCGCCCTGCGCCAGGAAATAGCCCATGGCCGCTTGGTATCCATAAAAACCCAGCCCGCAGATCTGCCCCACGCAGGCCGCTGCCGTCACCGAGTGGTGGCGGAACTCCTCCCTCTGGTGGATATTGGAGATGTGCACCTCGATGCAGGGCACGTCCACCGCCTTGAGGGCGTCTAAGAGGGCAATACTGTAGTGGGTGAAGGCGCCGGGGTTCATGACCATGGCGTCATACTTGCCGGGGGTGCTGTGGATGGCGTCGATGAGGGCGCCCTCGTAGTTGGACTGGACAAAGTCTACCGTGCTGCCGTTGGCTTCCGCGAAGGCGGTGAGCTGGCGGCACAGGCCGTCGTAGGTCTGCTCCCCGTAGATGCCCGGCTCCCGCTGACCCAGCAGGTTCAGGTTGGGGCCGTTGAGTACCAAAAATTTCATGGGTATCCTCCCTTTCCAAGGTCAATGCAGGTTAGAGGCGAAGTTGCCCAGCACGCGGAAGTGGTCGGCAGACTGGGTCAGCTCCCGGAACACGCCCTCCATGCCAGGGGCTGCGATGTCGCCGGAGAATTCTAGGAAAAACATATACTCCCAGCTCCGCCCCTGGATGGGACGGGACTCCAGACGCACCATGTTCAGGCCGTGGACGGCGAAGATGGTCAAGATCTCATGCAGGGAACCGCTCTGGTGGGGCACGCAGAAGCAGGTGCTGACCTTATCCCGGTCAGGCCGCAGCTCCATGCGGGTGGAGATGACCACAAAGCGGGTGGTGTTGTTGGCGTTGCTGTTGATGGCCTCCGCCAAAATCTCCAGGCCGTAGATGTCGGCGGAACGCTTGCTGCAGATGGCCGCCTTGGTGCGGTCGCCGCTCTTGGCCACCATGTTGGCGCTGCCTGCCGTGTCCGCCTGGGGGATGCGTTTCCAGTCCGGGTGCTTGTTCAAATACTGCTCGCACTGGAACAGACCCTGCTCGTGGGAGTACACCGCCTGGATGTCCTCCAGCTTCACCCCAGGCAGGGCCATGAGGCAGTGCTGGATGGCCACGGTGGTCTCGCCCACCACGAAGCAGTCGTGCTGGGTCATCAGGTCGTAGATCTGCCGGATGGCGCCGGTGGAGCTGTTCTCGATGGGCACCACGCCGTAATCGGCACGTCCTTCCTTCAAGGCTAGGAACACGTCCTCGAACTGTTCCAGCCCCACCGCGTGGATGTCCTCGCCGAAGAAGTCCACGGCGGCCATCTCGCTGTACGCGCCCGGTTCCCCCTGGTAGACCACACGGGGGTTTTCGATAGGGGCTTCCGCCCGGGCGATGTCGCCCATGATCTTGGTCAGGTACGGGTTCTCCTGCCCCTCCATCACCAGGCTCCGCTGCTGACGGCGGCTGATGGCCATGATGTTCTCATACAGCTGCACCACGTCCGCCTGCAAGTCCGGGTTGGAGATGAGGTTGATCTTTTTCGCCAGCACCTCTCGTTCCCGGGCGGCATCCAGGACGGGCAGACCCACCTGCTGTTTGTACTCGCCGACTTCACGGGTCACCGCCATGCGCTGCTCGAACAGGCGCACCAGCTCTCGGTCGATCTGGTCGATGCTCTGCCGCAGTTCCTC
>CAKTQP010000015.1 GCA_934597165.1 uncultured Oscillospiraceae bacterium | reverse complement strand
GGTTCCTTTTCAACCTGTCCACCAGTCAGTGGCTCAGCATCCTGCTGTTTTGCACAGCCCTGTGGATATTCCGCCGCCGCGCTCCACAGAACCAATAAAAAACTGCCTCGGCAGGGTCTCATCCCCACCGAGGCAGTTTTTTCGTTATTCGACCGCCGGTTCGCCCGGCTTTTTGTATACCTTATCCAGCTTCTCGTCGATCTCCCGCTGGCAGAAGGCATCCCATTCCGCCTCCGGCACCTCTTCATAGGCCACCGACACATATTCCGTGTCCATTTTGAACAGGTCGGCCACATCCAAGGCGATGCGGTTGGCCAAGGCGCGTTTTTCCTCGTCGCTCCGTCCCGGCCACACGTTGACTACGATATGGGGCATCTCCATCCCTCCTTCTGGTTTTTCTCATTATACCATGTCAAAGGTCAGCGTTCCACCATTTCCTCCAACTTCTTGGCCGCCCGATGATGCTGCACCAGGCTGTCCCCCACAAAGAGCAGCACCGCCGCCCAGACGAAGGCGAAGACGATCTGATTGGTGCGGGTGAACGCCTCGCCGTACAGGAAGACGCCCAGCAGGAGCACCATGGTGGGGTTGATATACATTAAAATACCGGAGAGGGTGATGGAAGTCTGCTTGATGCCCTGGGCGAAGAGCATGAGGGGCACCGAGGTGACGATACCGGTCAGGGGCAGCAGGACAAACTGCCAGCCGTGGAGGACGCCCAGGACGCCGTTGCCGTTCCACTCCGAGAAGACCATGAAGGCCAGGGCGAAGGGCGCCATGAAGAGGGTCTCCAGGAAGATAGAGGTCTCCCCGTCCTCCTTCACCTTCTTTTTCAGCGCCCCATAGACCGCAAAGGAAGCACCGATGCACAGCGCCAGCCAAGGCACGCTGCCGTACATGACCACCGCGATGAGCACCCCGATGGCGGCGATGGCGATGGCCAGCCACTGGACGATGCCGTGCTTTTCCCGGAAAAAGACCGCGCCGATGAGCACGGAGATGATGGGACTCATGTAGTAGGCCAGGCTGCTCTCCAGCACCTTGCCGATGGCGATGGAGAAGATGTACAGCCCCCAGTTGATGCTGATGAGGATGGCACAGAGGAAGATGAGCCGCGCTTCCTTCTTGTCCGCCAGCGCCATCTTCACCCCGCTCCACCGGTGACGCAGGAGGAGCAGCGCGCCGCAGAAGATGGCCGACCAGATGATGCGGGAAGCCAGGACGTAGGCGGAATTGACCATGCTGAGTTGTTTCCAAAAGATAGGCAGCAGACCCCAGATGAGGTAGCTTGCAAACACCAGACCGTTCTCTCGTTTCATTCTCTCTTTCCCCTTTTTTCGTAGTGGCTCTTAGGATAACACGTTTTCCTCTCAGCGTCAATTGTACACCAACAAAAAGCAGCAGCCCCGACGGACTGCTGCTTTTGTGCGTTTTTTCCGATTTCACCCCATCTTGAGCATTTCCCTGCGCAGACGGGAGACGATGCGCTTCTCCAAGCGAGAGATGTAGGACTGAGAGATGCCCATACAGTCGGCCACCTCCTTCTGGGTGGCGGTCTTCCGCCCCTCCAAACCGAAACGCATGGAGATGATGAGATGCTCCCGCTCGTTCAGGTGGCTCATGGCCTCCCGGAGCATCTGACGATCTACGTCCGCCTCGATGGGCTTCACCACCAGGTCGCTGTCCGTGCCCAACACGTCGGACAGGAGCAGCTCGTTGCCGTCCCAATCCGTGTTCAGCGGCTCGTCGAAGGAGATCTCCCCCTTCTGGTTGGCGGTCTTGCGCAGGTGCATCAAAATCTCATTCTCGATGCACCGGGAGGCGTACGTGGCCAGCTTGATGTTTTTGTCCACCTTGAAGGTATTCACCGCCTTGATGAGGCCGATGGTGCCGATGGAAATTAAATCTTCAATGTTGATGCCCGTGTTCTCAAAGCGCCGGGCGATGTAGACCACCAGGCGGAGGTTGTGCTCGATGAGGGTGCTCTTGGCGCCCAAGTCCCCATTCTTCATGGCCTCCAGCACCTCCCGTTCCTTGGCACGGGTCAGGGGCTGGGGAAGGACGTCGCTGCCGCCGATGTACCAGATGGGATCCGGTTCCCGCAGACCCAGCCGGATGAGCAGTTGGTTCAGTTTCATCCTCCAAAGCAGTTTGTTATACTTCATCTTCCTCTTTCCTCCCTATCCATCTGCCCCGACCAGGGCAGTATAGTTGCCATTTGCACTCAATTTCCCGGGACACAGCGCCACCAACAGCCGTTCTTCCACCCGACCGCCGATGACCGCCCCATCCACCCGCACCGCCAGCAGCATCCCGCTGGACACGCCCACGGAGCGATAGGGGATCATCCGCACCCGCTGTGCCCCCAGCGCAGCAGCCAGCGCCGCCGCACCCTCCACCGGGTCCCGCAGCGCCTGTTCCACCGGCAGCGCAGCATCAAACAACCCCCGCACCGCCTCCCACTCTGCCACCAGCACCTTGGCGTCGCTGAGGGGGTCTGCCAGGGTGTTGCCCGTGTCCACCAGGGCGTCTAATCGAACCGTGCGGCCGTCCAGGGTCACCGTCACCGGCAAGACCTCTTTGGACACCTTAGAGTATCGCCCCAGACAACGCATCCCCACCGACAGCACCAGATAGCTCCCCGCCGCCGACAGGCACAAAATCTTGAAATCCAGCCCCGTGGCCGGGATGCCGTTGGCGTAGGTCAGCCCACCGCTGCCCAGCAAGGACACCATAAGCACCCCGCCTCCCAATGCACAGGCACAGGCGAAGAACACCAGCGTCAGCCGCAGCAGCCGCTGCCGCCCGCCGAAGGCGGTCAGCGCCAGGGCAACCCCCACGGCCACCTTCACCAGCGGGTGGGTCAGAAAATGCCCCTGAGGCAGGAAGGCGCACAGGGCGTACACCGCTCCCACCAGCGCCCCCAGTGCCAGGCGCAGGGTGGGCACGTGCTGGCCGCAGATACGGGCGGAGAGGCGGAGCAATAAGTAGTCGATGGTCAGGTTGAGCAGGAACAAGGTGTCCACGTACACCACCGTCATAGGCGTCCTCCCTTCTGTGGGTTCCAGTATAGCCCACTGGGATGGAAAATTTCGTCTAAGTGGGGACAAGGCGCAAAAAATCCCTCCTGCCGAAGCAAGAGGGATGAGGTGTTATAGTGGCGATTTGAGGAAGTTCCGCAAACACTTCTGGGACAGTGCCAGACAGAGCAGCTCCGAGATGAGCGGCGCAAACCAGATGCTGCTGCCGCCCACCGTATAGGCCAAGACCATCAGCGCCCCCGCCTGGAGCACCAGGCCACGACCGACGGAGATGCAGATGGCGGGACGAGGCCGTTCCACCGCGGTGAGGAAGCCGCCGATGAGGATGTTGCAGCCCACCACCAGGTAGCACAGGCTGTACCGCCGGAGGGCGTGGACGGAGGTCAGGTTCAGCTCCGGGTTGGTGTTGGACAGGAACGCCTGCACCAGCTGAGGCGCCAGCAAAAAGATGCCCAGAAAGACCACGGCGGTGACGATAGCCACGGCGGTGAACCCGTACCGCAGCAGTTTCCGGCAGCCGGCGGCGTCCTCTTTGCCGTAGTGGAAGCTGACCAGGGGCTGACTGCCCTGGGAGATGCCCATCATCATGTTGATGACCAAGGTGTTGGTGTAGGCGATGATGGTGTAGCTGACCAAGCCCTCCTGGCCGATGCACCGGAGGATCATGTGGTTGAAGAGCAGGATCATGAGGCCGTTGCACAGCTCATTCACCCCGTCGGAGATGCCGATGGGGATGAGGCGGCGGTAGATGCTCCAATCCATTCGGAAGCGGACAAAGTGGAAGGTGGTCTTGCCCCGGATGAAGTGGTGTAAGTAGATGACACAGGTGAGCAGCTGGGACAGGCCGGTAGCCACAGCGGCACCCCAAACACCCAAATCCAGGTGGAAGATGGCCACATAGTCCAGGACACAGTTGGTCAGGCAACCGGTGATGACGGTGCGGATGGCCAGCTGAGGATAGCCGTCGGTCTTGATCAAAATCTCCATATTATAAGAGATGATGAAGCAGACGGCGAAGGGCGCGAGGCCGGTGAGATAGTCCTTGGTGTAGGGCAGCGTGACCCCTTCCGCCCCCAGCAGCTTGGCCACTGGCTCCAGGAACAGGAATACCAGGACGGTGATGACGACGCCGGTCACGGTGAGGAGGGTGACGTTCTGGCTGAACAGGCTGTTGGCTCGCTCCCGTTTGCCCTGTCCCAGGAAGATGGAGAGGATGGTACTGGTACCCACGGCGAAGATGACTGCGATGGAAAAGAGCAGGTTCAGGAAGGGCGCGGACAGGTTGACCGCGCTCATGGCGTACTCACCTACCCCACGAGCCACGAACAATCCATCCACGATGGAGTACAGAGAAAAGACCATCAAGGAGGCTACCGTAGCGGTGGAGAAGCGGACGAACTGAGAGAGTAAGCTGCGCTCATCGAGCATTTTGGATTGAAATTCCTTTCTGTTTTGAATTTTCCGCTGGGGAATCTTACCGGATATTATATCGGAACCCTGACAAACTGTCAATACATCTCCCGAT
This sequence comes from uncultured Oscillospiraceae bacterium, assembly GCA_934597165.1. Lineage (GTDB taxonomy): Bacteria > Bacillota > Clostridia > Oscillospirales > Oscillospiraceae > Onthomonas. The sequence continues at coordinate 36,189 of CAKTQP010000015.1, read as the reverse complement.
TCAGGGCAGCTGGTCGATGTGCTGGAACAAAAACTCGATGAAATATTTGCTGGCGATGGGCATGGTGTTCTTGTCCTTCATGACCAGCCCGATCTTGCGCATGACCACCGGTTTTGTGGGCAGGATGGCCACCTGATAATTGGTCTTCCGCAGCACCAGCTCCGGCAGGATGCTGATGCCCAGCCCTGCCTCGATCATAGACAAGATCGAGTAGTCGTCGTGAACCCGGAGCCGGACGGACGGCTCCAACCCCTGCTGGTGGAAGGCCTCCAACGGCTCGCTGAGCAGTCCTTCCTCCAGCAACAAAAAGGGTTCGTTTACCAAATCCTCCAGGCGCACATAAGACTCCCCCGCCAGCGGATGATCCAGCGGCAGCACCGCACGGTGCTCGCCTGCCTTGACGAACCGGGTCTTGATGTTTGGGATGGCGTCCGGGTTCACGAACCCGAAATCCACCTCCCCGGTGCGCACCCGTTCCGGGATGCTGGTGTAGTCCCCCTGGTGCAGGATGAACTCCACGTTGGGGTAGCGCTCCTGGAACTGCTTGATGAGGGTGGGCAGCCAGTGACAAGAGACGCTGGAGATGGTGCCGATGCGGATGGTGCCGGTGTCCAGGCCGCGGATCTCCTTGGCGATCTCCTGCATGGCCTGGTACTGGGCGACGGTCTTTTGGATGGAGGGGAAGAGGCGTTCCCCTTCGATGGTCAGGCGGCTGCCGTAGCGGGAACGGTAGAGGAGTTTGATGGACAGTTCTCGTTCCAGGGAGGTGATCATCTGGCTCATGGCGGGCTGGGTGTATCCCAATACCTCCGCTGCTTTGGTCAAACTGCCCAGCTCCACCGCCTTTTGGAGGGCGATATATCGGTTCATTTCTACATAACCTTTCTGCATATCTACATTCTAAACATTTATTTTACTTATGCTAAATTTCAGTATATACTGGAGCCACAGAAAACGCAAGGAGCGAATCACTCCACGCGAACAAATCTTGAAGGAGGTTCTTTTCATGAGCAGCAAAAAAGCAGAATTATTGATGGTCAGTGTCACACTAGCCTGGGGCTCTTCCTACCTGCTGATGAAAGTGGGCCTCAACGGCATCGATCCCTTCAACCTCATCGCCCTGCGCTTCGGCATCGCCTTTGTCTTCATGACCCTGGCCTTCCTGCCCAAGTTCCGCAAACTGACCCGCGCCACCCTCCTGAAGGGGCTCCTGGCCGGCGTCATCCTCTTCCTGCTCTTCACCGGCATGGTCTGCGGCGTCAACTACACCACCGCCTCCACCGCCGGTTTCCTGACCAGCACCACCGTCGTGCTGGTGCCCATCCTGGAGAGCTTCCTGAAACGGAAGTTGCCGGAAAAGTCCATGGTCGCCAGCATCTGCATCGCCATCTGCGGCCTCTTCCTGCTGACCGCCACTGACGGACTGGCGCTGGACAAGGGCGCGCTGCTCTGTCTCATGGGCGCGCTGTTCTACGCCATCTACATCATCGTCCTGGACAAGATCGCCAAAAAGGAAGACGCCTTCCTCATCAGCATCATCCAGCTGGGCGTAGCCTCCGCCCTGGGCGCCGTGGCTATGTGCCTGTTCGAGACCCCCTCCCTGCCCACCAGACCGGTGGAATGGGGTGCCGTCATCGGCCTGGGGCTGGTGTGCAGCGCCTACGGCTTCGTGGTGCAGCCCATCGCGCAGAAATACGCTGCACCGGAGAAGATTGGCTTGATCTTTGCCCTGGAACCGGTCTTTTCCGCCATCCTGTCCTTCCTCTTCCTCCACGAAGTCCTGGACTTCCGTGGCTACCTGGGCGCTGCCCTCATCCTGTCGTCTGTGGTCTTCTCCGAACTCATGACCTCTGGTCGGAAAGTCACCGCCCCCAAAAAGCACCCGGCAGACGCCCACACTGTTTGTCGCTGAGACAAGCACTTTTTCCTCTTGCTAATATCCATTTCTTATACCTACTCTCTAAACGGAAAGCGGAGACTACCATGTAGTCTCCGCTTTCTACTATTTCGCACAAATGCGAGTATTTTTCGATTTTTACAGTCCGCGGCTCCACTCCGGCCGGATCTGGCTCTCGCCTGCCAGCGCACTGTCGATCTTGGCCAGCATCTCCGGCGTCTTGTCCGGGATGGTGTCGTTGAAGGACAGATAGTTGGAGGCGTGGTTGCTGGTGAAGTGGATGGGACCCTCGTGGATGTTGGCCAGCAGCAGGCGGGTCTCCTGGAGCACCTGGGTGGGGGTCAACATCTTGAACTTGCCCTGCTGGACGTCCCGATACATGGGGGTGCCCGGCTCGCACATATAGGTCAGGGCGGACAGGTGCTGGGGCACCATCTTGTTCATCAGCTCAGCGGTGGCCAGGGCGTGCTGCTTGGACGGCTCGCCGGGGCCAGCCAGACCCAGGATGATCATGGTCCACAGGTCGAACCCGCAGTCCTTCAACAGCAGAGCGGCGTCCAAAATCTCCTGAGCGGTGGCGCCCTTCTTGACTTTTTTCAACAGTTCGTCATCCCCGGTCTCCACCCCCAGGTACGCCCGCTTCAGGCCGGCTTCGTTCAGCTCCTTCAGCTGGGCGGGGGTCTTGGACATGGTGGACTTGGGGCCTGCGTAGGTGGTGACCTTCTCCAGGTAGGGGAAGGTCTTATAGAGCCGCTCCAGGATGGTCAGCAGTTCGTCCTGCTTCATGATGATGGCGTCACCATCGCACAGGAACACCCGGCGGACGCCGTTGCCATAGGCTTTGCGGGCCATCTCAATGTCGTCCAGAATGTCCTTCAACGGACGGACCCGGAACTGCTTCTCCTTGTACATACTGCAAAAAGTGCAGGTGTTGTTGGAGCAGCCGATGGTACACTGGAGCAGGTAGCTCTTCCACTCTCCGGGGGGACGGTAAATCATGCCTTCATATCTCATAATACATTCTCCACAAATCGTTTCATTGTCGCACAGAATTCAGCCATCTCTTCCTCACTGCCAATGGTCACCCGGAGGAAGTTGTCGATCCTGGGCAGGGCAAAATAGCGAACCAGAATACCCGCCTCACGCAGATCCGCAAAGAGCTTGCGGGCAGGCAGTTCCGGATGGGTGATGAAAATAAAGTTGCTCTTGGAGGGCAGGACGGTAAAGCCCAGCTCCCGCAGGGTCTCCGACGTCTGGTCTCTGGTGGCCGCCACCTGGGCACAGCGCTGTGCAAAGTAGTCCCCATCCTCCACCGCTGCCACACCGGCCAAAATAGCCAGCTGGTCGATGGTATAGGAGTTGATGGAGTTTTTGACACAGTTCAGCCCCTGGATGAGGTTCTCACTGCCAAAGGCGAAGCCCACCCGCATCCCAGCCAGGGCACGGGACTTGGACATGGTCTGCACCACCAGCAGGTTGGGGTACTCGTCCAGCAGGGGCAGGGCAGAGGTGCCGCCGAAGTCGATATACGCCTCATCCACGATGACCACCACGTCCGGGTTCCCCTCCAAGATGCGCCGCAGGGACGCCTGATCCAGCTCGATGCCGGTGGGGGCGTTGGGATTAGTGATGACCACGCCGTCGTTGTCCCCCAGCATCTCCTCCACCGGGATGGTGAAGTCGTCCTTCAGGGGGACGGTGCGGTAGTGGATGCCGAACATATTGCAGTAGACCGGGTAGAAGGAGTAGGTGATGTCCGGGAACAGGACGGTGCCGCCCTCCTCAAAGAACGCCTGGAAGGCGAAGGCCAGCACCTCGTCCGAACCGTTGCCCACGAACACCTGGCTCTCCTTGACGCCGTAGGACTTGGCCAACGCAGACACCAACTTGCTGGCGTCCGGGTCAGGATAGAGCTTGAGCCGCTCGTCCACCCCCTTCTGCACCGCTTCCACCACCTTGGGGGAGGGCGGATAGGGGTTCTCGTTGGTGTTTAACTTGATGAATTTCCGCTCCTTGGGCTGCTCCCCGGGGGTGTAGGGGGTGAGGCTGCGGATACGGCCGCTCCAAAATTCTTTCATAGCTCGTGCGCTCCCTTATGCTTTTATCATTGTGGTTCCTGCCCTTGGGGCAGGATCTTTTTCACGCTTTTTTCCGCCTTGCTGCGCAAGATCATCACTTCTCGCCCGCAGGTTTGGCAGCGGAGACGGAAGTCCATACCCACCCGCAGCACCAGCCATTCTCTCCCCCCGCAGGGGTGCGTTTTTTTCATCTGCAAGACATCGCCTACTTGAATGTTCATGGGATTCGCCTCCTATATTACTTTAGCACACTGATACGCTATCACATTATATCTTTCCTGTCAATAGCACTCCTGCACAAATCCAGCCGTCGGACGGTGCAAGAACAAAACCCCTCCCCATGGCATAGGATACACCATCCATACAACTGGAAAAGAGGAGGAAGGATTATGCATGATTTCTGGCCGGAAGGCCGACGATACACCACCCAGGAAAATCAGCAATCTTTATCCAGCCGAGCCGGTCTGGAAGCCGCCTGGCGGCAGCAGGTGGTGCTGGAAGGACTGGCACTCCGCTGTGACCCTGCCCACAACCTGACGGTGCAGCTGGGGGACACGGTAGGGGTCATCCCACGGGAGGAGTGCGCCCTGGGCATCCGGGAGGGCACCACACGGGACATCGCCATCCTCACCTGCGTGGGCAGGGCGGTGAGCTTTGTCGTCACCGGCTTTGAAAACGGCGTCCCCCAGCTCTCCCGGCGCTTGGCACAGGAACGGGCGCTGGCGCAATTGCTGCAATGTCAGCCGGGGGACATCTTGCCTGCCACCGTCACCCACCTGGAACCCTATGGCGCTTTCGTGGACATCGGCTGCGGCGTCCCCTCTCTGCTGCCCCTGAAGACCATCTCCATCTCCCGCATCCCCCACCCCAACTGTCGCTTCCGACCGGGGCAGGAGATTTTTTGCGTGGTGCGGCAGGTGGTGCCGGAGCTGGGTCGGGTGCAGCTGTCCCACAAGGAGCTGCTAGGCACCTGGTCAGAGAACGCCAGCCACTTTGAAGCAGGCGAGACGGTGACCGGCATCGTCCGCAGCGTCATGGATTATGGCATCTTCGTGGAGCTGGCTCCCAACCTGACCGGCCTAGCGGAGCCACTGGAGGGCTATCAGGCAGGGGATTCCGTGTCGGTCTATCTCAAGTCTATTCTACCCGACCGGCAGAAGATCAAGCTGGCCATCATCGGCATCGTGGCACCTCAGCCACCTGCCCCTTTGGCCTACCACGCCACCACCGGTCGCGTGGTGGACTGGAACTATCACGGGGTCACCCACATCCTCCCGCCGGAAGAGATTACGCCTTCCCCTTGATGCGCGCCCAATAGGCTTTTGCCGCCTGTTCGGTCTTGTTCTCGCCGTACTGATAATAGACGGCGTCCTTGAGCCGGTCGGGCAGATACTGTTGGGGGACATAGTGGTTAGGGAAGCTGTGGGGATACTGGTAGGTCAGCCCGCGACCCAGCTTTTTAGCGCCGGCGTAGTGGCTGTCCATGAGATAGGCGGGGATGTCCCCATAGTTTCCCTTTCGGATATCGCTGAGGGCGGCGTCGATGCCCATGATGGCGGAGTTGGATTTGGGTGCGGTAGCCATCAAGATGACCGCCTCCGCCAAGGGGATACGTGCCTCCGGCAACCCCAGCATATTGGCAGCGTCGATGCAGGATTTCACAATGGACACCGCCTGAGGATAGGCCAGCCCCACGTCTTCGGACGCGATGACCATGAGCCGCCGACAGGCGGACACCAAGTCCCCCGCCTCCAACAGCCGTGCCAGATAGTGCAGCCCCGCGTCCGGGTCACTGCCTCGGATGGACTTTTGCAGGGCGGACAGGATGTCATAGTGGTTGTCCCCGTCCCGGTCATAGCGAAATGCGGACTTCTGTCCCACCAGCTCCGCGTCCTCCAAGGTCACCGTCACCACGCCGTCCACCTGCTCGCCAGCAGTATAGAGCAGCTCCGCCCCGTTGATGGCCTTGCGCACATCGCCGCCGCAGGCGGTGGCCAGGTAGTCCCGCACGTCGTCCGACGCCTGGATGGTCACGCCATTGCGCTCTTCCAACAGCCGGAACGCCCGGTCCACCGCCGGACGGATCTCCTGGGGCGTCACCGGTTTGAACTCGAAGACGGTGGAGCGGGAGAGGACGGCGTTGAAGATGGTGAAATAGGGGTTCTCCGTGGTGGAGGCGATGACGGTGATCTTGCCGTTCTCCATAAACTCCAACAGGGACTGCTGCTGCTTTTTGTTGAAATACTGGATCTCATCCAGGTAGAGCAGCACCCCGTTGGGCGCCAGCAAGGTGTCCACATCGGCGATGACCTCCCGGATGTCCGCAATGGAGGCGGTGGTGGCGTTGAGCCGGTGCAGGGTGCGGTGGGTCTGGTTGGCGATGATGTTGGCCACCGTGGTCTTGCCGGTGCCGGACGGGCCGAAAAAGACCATGTTGGGCACCTGACCGCTCTCGATGATGCGGCGCAACACCCCGTTCTTGCCCAGGATGTGGCTCTGCCCCACCACGTCCTCCAAGGTCTGAGGCCGTATCTCATCGGCCAACGGACGGTACTGCATCTGTGCCGCCTCCTTTCTCCATACTTGCGTCTATTTTGCCACGTTTTGAGACGCGTTTGCGTCTATTTTACCACATTTTGTGACGCAAGAAAAGAGATGGACCTTGTGGAATATTCCGTTTTCTCTCATGCAATGTGCCAAAAAAGTCTGGGATGTTTGTCCCAGACTTTTTCTCGTGCTGCAGCCGAACAGACCACATTGCGTTTTGTCGCATTTTGTGTTATCCTTTTTATGGCGCTACCGATAAACGGCAAGCGGTTTGTCCCTCTGCTCATCAGGGGGCGATACTTCTTGCCCCCTGTTTCTTGTGGAAAGGGGGGCTGTCTCATGGTAACCTATTCTGACCTGTTTCAGTATACGATGGTTTTGATCGGTCTTGTTGGCCTGTTCATTGCTGCATGGAACATAAAGAAGTAACCGCTCAGCCTTCACCTTGAGCGGTTATTTCTTATAAAGTAACTTTTCAGGGGGGCTAACCGTTTTGCCGGTAGCGCCCTTGCTCTATCCTCAGTATAGTGCATCCCGCCAAACTTGTCAACTATTTCAAATCTACAAACATGGGTTTTCCCGCCCCCTGTTTTATGCTACAATCAATGGTGACTTTATCACAGGAGGAACACGCCATGAAGACCAAAGAAGAGGCACGCGCCATCGTCAACGGACTAAAAGAACTGTACCCGGATGGCATCTGTTCCCTGCAATACCAAAAAGATTACGAACTGCTGTTCTCCGTCCGCCTGTCCGCCCAGTGTACTGACGCCCGAGTGAACAAGGTCACCCCCGCCCTGTTCCAGCGCTTCCCCACTCTGGAAGCCTTTGCCGAGGCGGCGCCGGAAGAGGTGGCGGAATACATCCACTCCTGCGGCTTCTACAACGGCAAGAGCCGCGACCTGGTGGGCTGCGCCCAAATGCTGCTGCGGGACTTCGGCGGCAAAGTCCCCCGGGACATGGACGACCTGTTAAAACTCCCCGGCATCGGCCGCAAGACCGCCAACCTCATCCGCGGCGACATCTTCCACGAGCCCGGCTGCGTGGTGGCAGACACCCACTGCATCCGCATCTCCGGTCGCCTGGGCCTGACCGACGGAACGAAAGACCCGGTGAAGGTGGAAAAGCAGCTGCGAGAAGTGCTGCCGCCGGAGGAATCCAACGACTTCTGCCACCGACTGGTGCTCCACGGACGGGCGGTGTGTACCGCTCGGACGGCCAAGTGTGAGCTCTGTCCCCTGTGCGAGTGGTGCGACCACTTCTTGAGCCAAGGGAAGTCGTCGGAGGGGAAAAAGTAACCCATTTCAAAGAAAAACCACGTAACGTCCTAACCAGACGTCACGTGGTTCTTTTTTATCCTTTCCGTTTCCGCCCGCCAGCCTTTTTCTCCACACGCCCTGTGGATTTCTTCCCTTTGCCAGCTTCGGGCTTCCCTTTCGGACGCTTCTCGCCGCCTTTTCCCTCGACCTTCTTCGCTCTCGGCGGATAAGGCCGGATCAAGCACCGGGCGTCAAACCCGATCAGATCCTCTCGCCCCGCCTTTTGCAGCGCTTCCCGTACCAGCTTCCAGTTTTCCGGAACCTTCCACTGGAGCAAGGCACGCTGCAAGGCCTTTTCATGGGGATCGGTGGCCACGTATACCGGTTTCATGGTGCGCGGGTCGATGCCGGTGTGATACATACAGGTGGACAGGCAGCCAGGCACCGGGTAGAAGTCCTGCACCTGCTCCGGCAGCCGATGGCTGGCATTCAGGTACTCCGCCAGCGCCACCGCATCCTGCAAGGTGCTGCCTGGGTGGGAGGACATCAAATAAGGCACCAAAAACTGCTTTTTCCCAGCGTTTTTGTTCAGGGCGTTGTACTTCTGCTGAAACCGCTCATAGACCTCGATATGGGGCTTGCCCATATAGTCCAGCACCGAATTGATGCAGTGCTCCGGCGCCACCTTCAACTGACCGGACACATGGTACTGCACCAGCTCCCGAAAGAAGGTGTCCCGTTTGTCACAGAGCATATAGTCATAGCGGATGCCGGAGCGGATGAAGATCTTCTTGATGCCAGGAATCTTTCGCAGCTTCCGCAGCAGCGCCACATAATCGGACTCATCCGCATCCAGGTTGGGACAGGGCTTGGGCGCCAAACACACCCGTTTGGCGCAGACCCCCTCCTTCAGCTGCTTCTTACAGCTTGGGTGGCGCAGGTTAGCCGTAGGGCCGCCTACATCGTGGATGTAGCCCTTAAATCCAGGGTGATGGGTCAGCGCCGTGACCTCTCGGATGACGCTCTCGTGACTGCGGCAGGTCATCATCCGCCCCTGATGAAAGGCCAGGGCACAGAAGTTACAGCCGCCGATACACCCTCGGTTATGGGTGACCGAAAACCGAACCTCCTCGATGGAAGGCACACCGCCCATGGCGTCGTACATGGGGTGCGGCTCCCGGACGTAGGGCAGCTCCGCAATGCGATCCAACTCCTTGGTGGACAGGGGCATCTGGGGCGGGTTGGTCACCAGCCACCGGTTCCCATGCTTCTGCAAGATGGCCTTGCCCCGCACCGGGTCGTGTTCCTCGTACTCCACCTGGTTGGCCTTGGCGTAAGCCACCTTGTCCGCCTTCACCTCTTCATAAGAGGGCACCTCCACCCACGGATACACGCAATCCTCCCGCTCTCGTGCGGCAAAGCTGGTGCCCCGAACGGTGGTAATGTCGCTCACCGGCACACCGGCGTTGAGCTGCGCAGCAATCTCCAACGCGGCCGCCTCCCCCATACCGTAGATGAGCAGGTCGGCTCTGGCGTCGAACAAGATGGCTCGACGCACCTGGTTGCTCCAGTAGTCATAGTGGGCAAATCGCCGCAAGGAGGCTTCCAGACCGCCGATGATGAGGGGTGTGTCCGAAAAGGCCTCCCGCACCCGGTTGGCGTAGACGATGACCGCCCGATCCGGACGCAAGCCGGTCTGATGGCCGGGGGAATAAGCGTCCTGGCGACGGCGCTTTTTGGCGGCAGTGTAGTGAGCCACCATGGAGTCCAGGTTGCCAGAGGAGAGCATGACCGCCAGGCGGGGTTTCCCCATAGCCAGGAACGCATCGGCACTGTGCCAGTCCGGTTGTGGCAAGAACGCCACCCGATACCCCTCCGCCTCCAACGTGCGGGCGATGACCACGCCGCCGAAAGACGGATGATCCACATAGGCGTCGCCGTTGATGATCAAAAAGTCATACCAATCCCAACCACGGGCCTCCATGTCCGCCTTGGACACGGGCAGGAAGGGATTTTGATCAGCTACTTTCTTCCTGCTCATACCGGATACCCGATTTCTTTCTCCATCAGCCGCAGCGGCACGGCACTGTCCGTGGCCGGGCCGATGTCGGTGAACCCGTTGCGCAGGTAGAACCGCTGAGCTAATGCGTTGTCCGGGCTGCACCGCAGACGCAGTTTGGTGCGCCCCATGGGACGGAAGGTGGCCACCGCCTGGCCGATGAGCTGGATGCCCAGGCCGTGATGGCGGAACTTTTGGTTCATATAGTAGAAGGGGATGTACCCGGCGTTCGCTTCTGCGTATCGTTCCAAGTCCATTTGCAGCAGACCGGCAATCTCGTCCCCGTTCATGGCCACCATGACCGCTTTGGCATCCTGTTCGCTGGACGTTTTCGCCGCCTGATAGAACTGCTCCATGGGACAGGGCTCATCGCCGTGGACGCTGATCCAAGCCTCTCGCCGATAGCTCTCATACAGCGCCCGCTCCGCCACCGGCTCCCAAGGGCGATACCAAATATTCTGGTCTTCAATGGCTGCTTTCTCCTTGGGCTCCCGCCACCAGGTCTGTTTGCCCAGGGTGGACAGTTCCGGTGTCAGGTGGGAACCATCTCCATAGAAGAGCACCTTAGCCGTCTCCCCTTCGATCTCCACACAGCTGACCGCCGTGTTATCACTGGGGATCATGTTGTGCATCTCCTCCAAGGGGCGTCCATAAAAGGCGTTCACCGCCGTCCGAATGGCTTCCCCGTGGCTGACACAGGCAATGGTCTTGCCGTCGTTGGCTGCCGCCAGGCGATAGTAGGTGGACACCACCCGCTGCCGCAGCTCCTGAAAGCTCTCGCCGCCCATAGGGGTGTAGTGAGCGTTGCCGCCGGAGAAATAGGCCATCTGCTCCGGATGCTTCCGCGCCGCGCCGCCCCAGGTGTCGTCCTCCCAATCCCCCATGGAGATCTCCCGCAGCCCCGGTTCCAGCTGCAGGGGCAGACCCTTGGGCAGGTAGAGGGCTTTGGCCGTGGTCTGGGTGCGGAACAGGTCGCTGGAATAGACGGCGTCCAGATGGATATCCTGGAACCGCTTCTCCAGCGCCTCAATCTGCCGGTACCCCAGCGGGGTGACCAGGCTGTTGTACTGACCATGGATGCGCCGGTATAGATTTCCCTCCGCCTCCGCATGGCGGATGATGTAAATTCTGGTCATAAAAACACTTCTTTTCTATCTCTACTTCATTGACATAATATCAATCTCATTTCACCACGGCAGGACCCCACCGGTCAGCTCTGTGACCGATCTCAGCCCCTGCCGTTCCGCGATGGCAACCAGCTCATCCCGCACCTGCAAAGGTGCATAAGGATTGACAAAGTTGGCCGTCCCCACCGCCACAGCGGAAGCGCCTGCCAGCATCATCTGAGCCGCGTCCTCACCGGTGGCGATGCCGCCCATCCCCAACACAGGGATCTTGACCACATTGGCCACCTCCCACACCATCCGCACCGCGATAGGCAGGACGGCGGGGCCAGACAGACCGCCGGTGTTCATCCTCAAAATGGGACGACGGGTGTTCACGTCAATCCGCATCCCGCGGACAGTATTGATGAGGGACACCGCGTCCGCGCCGGCAGATTCCACCGCTTTGGCGATGGCAGTGATGTCAGTGACGTTGGGGGAGAGCTTGACCATGACCGGCACAGTGGAATGCTTCTTCGCCACCTCGGTCACCTCCGCGGTCATCTCCGGCACCACGCCATACTGCAGCCCACCGCATTTCACATTAGGACAGGAGACGTTTACCTCGATCATATCCACTCCGGCGTCGCTGAGCTTCCGGCACATGATGCCGTACTCCTCCGGAGTGTTGCCGGAGATGTTGGCGATGATTTTCACGTCATATTTCCGCAGTTCCGGCAGTTCTTCGGCGATAAAAGCGTCCACGCCGGGGTTCTGAAGGCCCACGGAGTTCAGGATTCCCATAGGGGTCTCGGCCACGCGAGGGGGTGGATTGCCCTCTCTAGGGGCAAGTGTAAGTCCTTTACAGCAGATACCCCCAAGCTCACTCAGGTCATAGAACTGGCCGTATTCCCGGCCAAACCCATAGGTACCAGAGGCCACTACAACGGGATTTTTCATTGATATACCAGCAAAATTTACCTGTTGGCTCACCTTATTCATCCCACTCTACCTCCTCACTTCGGAACACAGGACCGTCCTTGCAGACCCGCCTGTAATGTCCTTTCACTTTACAGGAGCAGGTCAGACAGGCCCCCAAACCACAGGCCATCCGCTCCTCCAAAGAGACCTGGCAGCCACTCCCCTCCCCTGCCGTCACGGCGGAAATCGCCTTCAACATGGGGGTGGGGCCGCAGGCCAGCACGGTCAGGTCGGGATTTTCCCGCAGCAGCCGCTGCACCACCTGATCTACCCGGCCTGTTTCGCCATAGGAACCGTCCTCAGTGGTCACGGTGACAGGCACACCTGCCGCCGCCAGCTCGTCCGCCAGGATGACGCCGTCCCGAGAGCGGAAGCCAAAGGCCGCCTGGCATCGGTCGCCCAGCAGACGAGCTGCGAAGCACATGGGGGCGGTGCCAATGCCGCCGCCGACCAGCAAAATGGGTTTGTCACCGGACAGGTCGAAGCCGTTGCCCAAGGGGCCCAGGACATCCAAGGTCTCCCCAGCGGTTCGCTTCGCCAGCCAGTCTGTCCCCGTACCGCGGACTTGAAAGACGATACGCAGGTTGTCCTCCCAAGCGTCGCAGATGGAGATGGGACGGCGGAGGAGGTGTCCCTCACCGCAGCGGATGTGGACGAACTGACCGGGATGGGCGGCTTTCGCCATCTCTCCGGCATCTAATATCATAGAGAAAATATCCGCCGTCAGCGGCTTCATTTCTCGAATTTTACATTGTTTTTGAATGGGCATTTTACTCCCCTTTCTTAATCACCAATGGTGGTGTAAGCGCAGATGTCCTCCCGCATAGCCAGCGCCGCCTGTCGGGCGGCTTCCTGGTAGTCCAGACCGTTCTGACCGGTCTTTTTCCAGGCGCACATAATACCGCGGGAAGAATTTATGATGGCACCCGTGCCACCTGCGTGGAAGGCGTTGGCCACATCCTCTGCCGTGCCGCCCTGAGCGCCATAGCCGGGCACCAGGAAGAAGGTGTGGGGCATCTGCTGTCGGAGCTTACGCAGATCCTCCGGATAGGTGGCGCCGGTGACAGCACCCACACGGCTGAAGCCGTACTTGGCGCTGCGGCTCCCTTCGCCCCACTGCTCCACCAGGTCGCCCATGACCGTGTAGACCTTACGACCGCCAATCTCCTGATCCTGCAAATCTACGGCAGAAGGGTTAGAGGTGCGCACCAACACGAACAAACTCTTGTCCTCCTCTTCCGCCACAGTCAGGAAGGGCTGGACCGCGTCGCTGCCCATGTAACCGTTGACGGTCACACAGTCGGCATCAAAGCCAGGCAAGGTCACGTCTCCCACCACGGTCTTGCCCAGCCAACCCTCGGCGTAGGCGGTTGCGGTGCTTCCGATGTCCCCTCGCTTGATGTCGGCGATGACGTAGAACCCCTTTTCCTTAGCGTAACGGATGGTGCGTTCCAGCATCTCCATCCCCTCCCAGCCCAGGTTTTCATAGTAGGCGGACTGGGGTTTCACTGCGGGCACGATGTCGCAGAGGGCGTCCATGAGTCCACAGTTGAAGGTATAGATGGCTTCCGCCGCCGCCTTGCGGGTCTGGCCGTACTGGGCAATCTTTTCCGCCCGGATATGCTCCGGCACGTAATCCAACCGGGCATCCAGACCGGCCACGGTGGGGTTTTTCAGGGTCAAGATTCTATCTTGCAGTTTGTCAAAGGACATCGTTGTTCCCATCCTTTCTATCCTCATCTCGCCGGTAAACGACCTTGCCGCCGACGATGGTATAAGCAGTTTTTCCCCGCACTTCCATCCCGCCAAAGGGGGTGTTGCGCCCCTTGGAACGGAAGGTATCCGGGCAAATCGTCCACGTTTCGTCTAGTTGGAAGAGCACCAAATCTGCCCGTCCGCCAGGGGTAAGGCCAGACCAATCCTGCCCCAAAACCTTGGCCGGATTCGCGCTCATTTTGGCAACGATTTCCTCCAGCGTCAAGTACCCGCCATGGTACAGCTTAGTCAGCGTCAGCGCCAACGCCGTCTCCAACCCAACCATGCCGCTGGGCGCTTCGGTCAGCCCCTTGGCCTTTTCCGCTGCCGTGTGGGGCGCGTGGTCGGTGGCGATACAATCTAATGTGCCGTCCTGGAGACCGGCCAAGATGGCTTCCACATCCGCCTGAGTGCGCAGGGGCGGGTTGACCCGTGCCAGGGAACCCTTTTCCAGAATGGAGTCCTGGGTCAGGGTGAAATACTGGGGGCAGGTCTCCGCCGTGACCGGCGCGCCGTGGGCCTTCAGCTGGCGGATGATCTCCACGCTGCCGGCCGTGGAAATGTGACAGAAGTGCAGGGGCACGCCGGTCTCCATCGCCAGCATCCCGTCCCGCATGACCATCAGCTCTTCCGCAATGGCCGGGCGGCCGGGGATGCCCAGTTTTTTGGAGATTTCACCCTCGTTGACGGCATAGTTCTGCACCATCTCCTTGTCCTCTTCGTGACAGAGAATGGTCATGCCGCAGGCGCTGGCCTGTTTCAAGGCTTCCCGCATGAGGGACGCGCTCATGATGGGCACACCGTCGTCGGAGAGCGCTGCCGCGCCAGCAGCTTTCAGGGCAGCGAAGTCGTTCAACTTCTCCCCCTTCTGTCCCGCCGTCACCGCCGCGATGGGCAGGACGCGGACACCGGAACCTACCGTTTCCGCCCGCTCTAACACATACTGCACCAGCTCCGGCGTGTCCACCACCGGTTTGGTGTTGGGCATACAGGCAATGGCAGTGAAGCCACCGGCTGCGGCTGCGGCAGTGCCGGTGTGGATGTCCTCCTTCTCGGTCTGGCCGGGATCACGGAGGTGAACGTGAGGGTCGATGAGCCCCGGCGCCACGCAGAGACCGGCGGCATCAAGGCAGATGCAGTCCTCGGGCGGAGTGATGTGGGGGGCGATTTTTGCAATCGTTTCGTTTTCGATCAAAATGTCATAAATGCCGGTATACGTCCGGCTGGGGTCGATGAGTTGACCCTGTTGGATGAGCAGATTCATGCTTCCTCCCTATTCTGTCAACTGAATGGTGCTTATAATTATACTAAGATACATGATACCGCAAGGGGGCGAAAAACGCAAGAAATACCAGAAACTTCATCGTAATTTTCCGCAAAACTAGCCATACTAACGGTGACAACCAAAAAGGAGGCGGATTGGAATGAAACAGATTCCCTTTGCAAGAGGCGTCGGCCTGGGCATCAGCGTGGGCGTCGCTCTGGGCATGGCCATGCACGGCAAGCGGAAGCACGTGCTGGCTAAGAGCAAGGTGGGCAAGACCATCAAGGCAGTGTCCGACGTGATGGAAGACCTGACGGACGCCATCGGGCTGTAACCGACAGGGTGCGCATAACAAAGGGAGAACCCTGGGTGGGTTCTCCCTTTTGTATTCCTTATTGCAGGTCGGCTCTCACTCCACCGTGACCGACTTGGCCAGGTTCCTCGGCTTGTCGATATCGCACCCACGCGACAGCGCCACGTAATAGGCGAACAGCTGCATGGGCACCACAGCCAGGGAGGGCATCAGCAGCGGATGGGTCTCCGGCACGGTGATGATGGCGTCAGCGTGCTTGCCCAACGCTTCCTCGTGGGCGGTATCGGTCAGGCCCAGCACCGTCGCGCCGCGGCTCTGCACCTCGATCATGTTGCTCACCGCCTTGTCGAACAGCTGCCCGTAGGTGGCCAGGGCGATGACCAGGGTGCCCTGCTCGATGAGGGAGATGGTGCCGTGCTTCAGCTCACCGGCTGCGTAGGCTTCGGAGTGGATGTAGGAAATCTCCTTCAGCTTCAGAGATGCTTCCAGGCCGATGGCGTAGTCCAGGTTGCGGCCGATGAAGAAGATGGAATCGTGGTTGAAGAACTGAGAGGCGTACTGCTGGATGCGTTCCTTCTGCTCCAGCACTACCTTCAATTTGTCCGGGATCCGGGTCAATTCGGTCAAAATCTCCGTGTATTCCTCTGCGGAAATGCTCCCCAGCAGGTCAGCCAGGTACAGGCAGAGCAGATCCAGCACCGCCAGCTGGGTGGAATACGCCTTGGTGGTGGCCACGGCGATCTCGGGACCCGCCCAGGTGTAGATGACATCATCTGCTTCCTTGGCGATGGAGCTGCCCACCACGTTGACGATGGCCAGGGTGCGCCCACCCAGCCGCTTGGCTTCCCGGAGGGCTTCCATGGTGTCCAGGGTCTCACCGGACTGGCTGATGACGATGACCAGGGTGTTTTCGTCCACGATGGGGGAGCAATAGCGGAACTCGGAGGCCAGCGCCACCTCTACCGGTTTGCGGAGGGTCTTTTCCAGGACATACTTGCCCACCATGCCCACGTGATACGAGGAGCCGCAGGCGATGATGTAGAATTTGGAAATATTCTTCACATAGTCGGCGCTCAGGTCGATGTCATCCAGCACCACCCGGCCGTCCTTGATGCGGGGGGTGATGGTCTTGCGGATGGCTTCGGGCTGCTCCATGATCTCCTTGAACATAAAGTGCTCATAACCACCCTTTTCCGCATCGGAAATGTCCCAATCCACCGTGGAATGTTCCTTTTCCACCGGTTCCAGGAGGATGTTATAGACCTGGATGCCCTGGCGGGTGAGGACGGCGATCTCGCCGTTCTCCATGTAGGACACGTCCCGGGTGTACTTGATGAGGGCGGTCACGTCGCTGGCCATCATGTTGAACCCGTCGCCGTAGCCCAGCACCAGAGGACTGTCCTTCCGGGCGGCGATGAGCTGTTCGGGATGCTCGGCACAGACGATGCCCAGGCCGTAAGAACCTTCGATGCGGTGGAGCACCTTCTGCACTGCGTCCAGGATGTCCCCCTGATAGTAGTAGTCCAGCAGCTGCGCCACCACTTCGGTGTCCGTATCCGAGTGGAACAGGACGCCCTTCTCCTGCAAGAACTCCTTGATCTCCATGTAGTTCTCAATGATGCCGTTGTGCACCACAGCGATGCGGCCGGAGTCGCTGAGCAGCGGGTGGGAGTTGGCGTCGGACGGTTCCCCGTGGGTGGCCCAGCGGGTGTGGCCGACGCCGATGGTGCCGAACAGCTTCTTGCCGCCGTCCACCTTTTCGGACAGCACGCTCAGGCGACCTTTGGCCTTGGCCACCTGCAGACCCTTCACCGGATCCAGCAGCGCCAGACCCGCCGAGTCATATCCTCTGTATTCCATGCGAGCCAGACCCTCCAACAAAATGGGAGCGGCCTCCTGCTCGCCGATAAAACCGACAATACCACACATATTAGTGTCCTCCTAATGCTTGTTCTGGTTGGCTGCCTGCAAATTGGGTGAAATGACCCGCCGGTTCCTCATCAACGAGGAATCGGTGCATCATTTCACCCTCTGCAATCTGATTCTCTCTCTTACTTGGTGCCGAAGATCCGGTCGCCAGCGTCGCCCAGGCCGGGGACGATGTAACCGTGGTCGTTCAGGTACAGGTCCATGGAAGCCACATACACGTCCACGTCAGGATGTTCCTTGCTGATGCGCTCTGCGCCTTCGGGAGCGGCGATGATGTTCATCATCTTGATGCTCTTGCAGCCGTAGTTCTTCATGCAGTCGATGGCTGCGGAAGCGCTGCCGCCGGTGGCCAGCATGGGGTCAACGATGAGGATGTCGCGCTCTGCGATGTCCTGAGGCATTTTGCAGTAGTATTCCACAGGATCCAGGGTCTCCGGGTCACGATACAGGCCGATGTGACCGACCTTTGCGGTGGGCAGCATCTCCAGCACGCCGTCCACCATGCCCAGACCGGCACGGAGGATGGGGACGATGGCGATCTTCTTGCCGGCCAGCACCTTGCAGTGTGCCACGTCCACCGGAGTCTTCACGTCCACGTCACGGGTGGGCAGGTCGCGGGTGGCCTCGTAGGTCATGAGGCTGGCGATCTCGGAAACGACCTTCCGGAATTCGTTGGTGCCGGTATGCTCATCCCGCAGGATGCTCAGCTTGTGCTGGAGCAGGGGGTGGTTCAAAATGTGAATGTTATTACCCATGGTTTTGTTTCTCCTTTTCTATCTTCGGGCAAGGGTCCTATCCCCTGCCATTGGGTGCTGCCGTTTCTCTATCCTAAAAATACACAAAACAATCGCGTTCAGCCCTGGCCTTCCGCCTGCTTCATCCGCTCCAGCCGTTCCCGCTCTGCCTGAGACAGACGCAGGTAGTTGGCTTGCAGTGCCGCAGCGGTGGGCAAGTTTTCCATCCCTAACCGCTGGATCTGCTCCCAAGCGGCACGGGCGACCCCGCTGGCACGCTGATGCCGCAGGTGGGGGGGCGCCAAACGCACGGGAAGTCCCAAAGGGCTCGCATCATTATAGCACAGTTCCGCCCCATCTCCAACTAGAATTTGCGGTCTTTTTTCCACAGTCTCCCCATGGAACAGTTCTTCCAGGGAAATGGCTCGATCCGGCGTCAGCCGGGTCAGCTGTCCATCCTTGGCCTCAAAGAGGGCGTTGTACACCTGCTTCCGCCGGGCGTCCATGGCACAGCAGATAACACCATCTACGTGCGCCAGGTTCCAGGCCATGGCCTCCAGAGTGGACACCCCGATGCAGGGCAGTTCCCCCGGCCAGGCCAACCCTTTGGCGGTGGACAGACCGATGCGCAGCCCAGTAAAGGAACCGGGACCGTTGGCGACGGCGATGACGTCCACCTCTGACAGCTGGTGTCCGCAGTTGTCCAGCATGGTCTGGCACATGGGCAGCAGGGTGCGGCTGTGGGTCAGACCGCTGTTCTGATAGCTCTCCGCCAGCAATACGCCGTCCTCCCACAGGCAGACCGACGCCGCTTTCGCGGAGGATTCCAATGCTAAAATCTTCACAGGTCTTCCACCCCCTCTACGGTGATCTTCCGCTGATGTTCCGTGTCACCCTGGCGGATGTCCACCCGGATGCAGTCCTCCTCCAAGGCGTCCGCCACGATCTCGCTCCACTCCACGGCGCACACGCCGCCTCGCGCCAGGTAATCCTCCCAGCCAATTTCGTATAACTCATCGGAGGAGCCGAGCCGGTACATATCAAAGTGGAACAGGGGCAGCCGACCGCCCTGGTACTCGTTGACGATGGTAAAGGTGGGGGAAGTGATGCGCTCCGTGATGCCCAGGCCACGGGCGAGGCCGCGGGTGAAGGCGGTCTTCCCCGCCCCCAGGTCGCCGGTGTAGGCGATCACGTCGCCGGGCTGGAGCCGTTCCGCCAGGCACTGACCCAGGGCTTCCGTCTCCGCTGGGCTGTTGGTCACATAGGTCATGGTGCTCTTCTTCCTCCCAAGGTGATTCTTGAATGTCTTATTATATCACGTTTCGTCCCCAGATGCAAAACGGTTTACACCCACCGGGTTTGATGGTACAATAAGGGGAAATTGTTTGAAAGAATTGAGGTGATGCAATGTCCGCCATTCGGGATCTGATCGTGGACGCCCTGCGGCAGGCTGACCACGTGCTGTTGGGCCTGTGCCTGACCGCCAACCTGTACGGCCTGGCCATGATCTACTCCGCAACCCGCTGGAAGGCCGAGTACCATTCCATGCCCATCAAACAGGCCGTCGCCATGTGCATCGGCATCGTCCTGTACTTCGTGGTCTCCCAGTTCAATATCCAATTACTCATCGACAAATGGCGCTGGGTGGTGGCTGGATGCACCTTCTTTATCCTGCTCCTGCGCACCCCCCTGGGTGTGGACATCGGCGGCAACCGAGCTTGGCTCCACATCCCCGGTATCCCCTTCAACATCCAGCCGGCAGAGATCGTCAAGCTCTTCTTCACCATGCTCCTGGCGCAGATGCTGCTGAAATTCAAAAACCCCAGGGAGCTCAGCGAAGTGCCCTCGGTGGCCAGGCTGGTGGGGGTGCTGCTCTACTTCTGTGGCCTGATCTTCGTCATCTCCAGCGACGCCGGCTCCGCCCTCATCTATGTCTTCATCTTCATCTTTATGATCTGGGCGGCTGGGATATACAAGCGTTGGTTCGTGGCCGGTCTGGGCGTCTGCGCCCTGGGCATTTTGGGCATCATCAAATTCCTGCCCGCCGACAACCGCTGGCGCGCCCGCCTGCTCATCTGCATCGACCATGAGGCCGACCCGTTGGGGGTGGGCTTCCAGCAGACCCGCTCCTACCTGGCCGTCCGCTCCGGCGGTCTGACCGGACAGGGGTACTTGAACGGCTCCCTGGTGCAGGCCAAATACTCCTCCGCCCTGCCGGAACGGCACACCGACTTCATCTTCTCCTCCATCACCGAGGAGTTGGGTCTGGTAGGCGCTCTGGCGGCCATCCTGCTCCTGTGCGCCATCATCCTGCGCTGCCTGTATATCGCCTCCACCGCCGGAGACCAGTTCTCCTCCTACGTGTGCATCGGCTACGCCGGGATGCTCATCGCCCAGGTGACCCTGAACATCGGTATGTGCCTGTACGTCCTGCCGGTCATCGGCATCACCCTGCCCTTCTTCAGCTACGGCGGGTCCTCCATCATGACCATGTACGTGACCATGGGCATCGTGTCCGGTATCCGCATCCGATCCAGGCCAAATTGGCTGAAGGACCAGCCTAGCCCCACGCGGGGTGGGAAACCCGGAATTTGAACCCGTCTTCGGAACTCAAGCCGCGCAGCGCGCCTAAACTTCTTTTCGCTTCCTTTTGCTTCATGGAAGAAAAGGAAGTGGGGTCCAGGGGCAAAGCCCCTGGTCGGCATCCGCAGATGCCGAAACTCCCCTGGGCTTCCAAAGCGCAGGAAGGGGTGAATTTCTGGCAACGCCAGAAAGAGGGGAAACCCTCGCCGGGGGGTTCCCCTAAACACGCAGCGCAAAATAAAAGAAGAACCACGGAACATCTCCCCCAACCGTTCCGTGGTTCTCTTTTTCCACTCACCTCCCTCCCTTGCTTTTCCCCCCATTTCATGGTATCGTAATAAAAAGTATCCCCCGCATCATAACCATTTTCAACCGATATTTCTTCACCATGAAAGGAGCGCTCTTCCTATGTTCCTCACCATCCTCGTCTCCATCCTCTCCGGGATCGGAGCTGGCATCGGCACCGGTCTCGCTGGCCTCTCCGCTGCCCTCATCATCGCACCGGCACTGATGACCTTCTGCGATATGCCTGCCTACGAGGCCGTCACCATCGCGCTGGCTTCCGACGTGCTCGCCTCCGCCATCTCCGCCTGGACGTACGCCAAGCGGAAGAACCTGGACGTGAAAAACGGCGTGGTACTCCTCCTGTCCATCCTGGTCTTCACCCTGGTGGGCAGTTACGTCGGGCAGTTTGCCCCCAACACCATCGTGAAATACTTTGCCATCTTCATGGTCTGCACCATCGGCCTGAAATTCATCATCTGGCCGGTCATGACCTCCAAGACCGAGATGGCCAACACTCCCTTCGCCCAGCGCGCCGTCAAGTCCATCTTCTTCGGCGCCATCATCGGCTTTATCTGCGGCTTCGTAGGCGTGGGCGGCGGCGCCATGATGCTGCTGGTGCTGACCCTGGTGCTGGGCTTTGAGCTGAAGACCGCCATCGGCACCAGTGTGTTCATCATGTCCTTCACCGCTCTCTTCGGCGCGGTCTCCCACTTCGCCCTGGGCGCCAAGCCCGACCTGTGGGTCATGCTCCTCTGCATCGCCACCACCCTCATCGCCGCCGAGGTCTCCGCCGTCTTCGCCAACAACGCCTCCCTGAAAAAGCTCAACAAGGCGGTGGGCGTCTGCTTGCTCATCTTCGCCTTCGTGCTCATCCTGCTGAACATCTTCGGCAAGACTGCGTAACAAAAACAGCCCAAAAACCCGCATTTTTCCCTTTGCAACCCATTGTTGCGGCATAGTTGCTTGCCGCAACCGCTCGGTCATGCTATCATTGCCTCGTCATCAGCCCCCTGCTCCGGCAGGCAGCCCCTATTCGATCTTTGAGGTGATCCAGATGAAAAAATTTTATTCCATCTTACTTAGTTTGACCCTGCTGCTCTCCCTGACCGGCTGCGGCAGCCAGGACGCTCCCGCTATCCTCTCCACCCCCGCCCAGACCAGCTCCACCACCTCCACCCAGAAGGAGTGGACGGCATCGGAGGTGCGTGCCCTGTTCCTCGACAACTCGGACAAAGCCCACTGGACGGTGCTGGACTGTGTCGCTGCGCCGGACGGAGCCTATGGTCTGGCAGGTGTGGTGCTCTTCACCGACGACCAGGATGACCTGGACGAACCGTGTACCTATGCCGCCTTTGTGGATGCAGACGGGAACAAACAGGTCGTCGCCACCCAAGCCTTTCCGGCAGAGGATCCGGAGCTGACCTACCAAGGCAACGGGACGGTGACCTTCCATCTGCTCCATGAGACCGATCGGACGGACACCTCTCTGACCCTGGACGCCTACACCCACACCCTGAGCTATGCCCTGGATGCCGACGGCGGCATCCACTTCACCGCCTCAGACGACCTGCCCAAAGACAAACAATAACCCAAAGGAATCTCGACCATGGCCATGACCTTTACGTTTGCCACCTTTGCAGTGGTCCTCCTCATCAACATCGCCTTCTTCGGCCTGATCATCTACCTTATCGTGCTGCTCATCAAAGCCCTGCGCAAATACCTCCACTCCGCCCCCATCCGCAAGGAGAAGGCAGAGACGGCCAAGACCCTGGGCGAGGCGTTGAAGCAGGAGCGTGCCCGATGCAAGATGACCCAGGAGTTTGTGGCGGAATCTCTGGGCGTCAGCCGTCAGGCGGTGTCCAAATGGGAATCCGGCGCGTCCGACCCCAGCACCTCCAACCTGCTGGCGCTGGCCAAGCTCTACGGTGTCTCTGCGGAGGAGCTGCTGCGCTGCGTGGAATCCTAAAAAACCCCCGTTTCCTGAGAGCGGAAACGGGGATTTTTACGATCAAGCCGCAAGGTTCTTGCCCGACTGTTTGGACATCTCCCGCAGCAGGATCAGTCCCAACACCAGCACCAACGCATGCCCCAAGGACTCCGTGCCGTGGTCGATCTGATTCAGCGGCCAGGGCAGCAGGGTGGTGAGGTTGCCCAGGATGCCGGCACAGCATATGGGGTTGCAGAGGGTGGCCAGCACCCGCTGGGCGGTATGTTTCAGCGGCAGCAGTCCCTTCCAGATCATCACCACCATGACCGCCGACAAGACCACATCTCCCAGGACGTAGGCCGCCACCATGGGCACCGCGTTGCAGTAGACGATGCGGTTGGCGATGTCTGCCGCGGTCTGCATATCGCCGTAAGCCCGATAGACGAACTGGAAGATCAGCGCCACATTCATAAACATGGCATGGACGTAACCCCAGCACACCGTGCCGGTCAGATAGGCGATGCGAAAGCCCTTGCGCCACTTCTGCTGATGCGCCGGGAGATGCAGCCGCAGCAGCTGTTCCATCTGGTGAAAGCCCACGTAATACAGTGCCGTCCCCAGCACACCGCAGAGGATGCTGACCACGAAACGCCAGGTGGCCATGTCCAGATACGCCACTTGCACCATCAGCCCCATGGTCTCCGTGCTCTGCTCCGGCCCCAGTGCGGCAAAGAGAAAATCGCCGACCACGTAGAGCAGGCAACCGCATATTCCTAGCAGTAATCTGCGTTTGTTCTTATTCATCGCGCTCCCCCCTCCTTCTTTGGGTATTTGATGAGGTCGTACAGGGTGCCATACGCCCCTAAGTCGCGGGTGCCGACCAGCTCCATGCCAAGGTGCAGATACTTGTCGCATTTGGAGCGGGCATCCGTCTCCAAAATCACTGGCACACCCAGCCGCTGCCCCTCTGCAAAGGCCAGCTCCATGACCTGGCGCATATGCCCCTGCCCCTGGTACGCCTCCCGCACGCACACCAGCCCCACAAACACATAGGGCTGCTTTTTCTTATTCAGCCGGTCTTTCAGTCCCGAACCGCCCCGCTTCATCACTTGGCAAAACCGGACGATCTCCTTCAGACCCATGGCCCGGAACAGCCCCTTCAGCAGGGGCAGACCCGCTTTCAATCCGATCTTCTGGCCGGGCAGCTGATAGGCGATGTAGCCCTCGCCCTGTTGGCTGTTGGTGTAGAGCAGCCCGCCTGCCAGCATCCCACGGACATAGCCGCGGATGTAGGTGGCCACCGCCTCCTGACTGGAGAACACCGAGAACAGGCCGGTCTCTTCCCCGTAGTCGTAGTAGCCAAAGGCGTGGCCGATGTCGTTGATAGCGGACGCATCCAACGTGTTGACTTTCATCCTGTTCCCTCCTTTTTACGGCAGGAGCAGCGCCATGACCCCGGCCAGGATAGCGGCGATGACCGCCATGCCCACGGTGCCGGCCAGCCACTTGCGTTTCTTGTCCTGGGCGGTGATGTACGGCCGGAGATCCTCTGTGCCGGGGATGACCCACGCCTTTGTGTGCCCCACCCACCAGCCGTCCACGAAAAAGCGGTCGATGAGGTTCATGACGAAGAGGATACCGAACAGCTGCCAAAAGCCGGTGCCAAACCCCCGCGCCCCATTGACGGCGTAGACAAAGACCAGCACATAGATGATGTAACCAGGCACACAGCAGAGCTTGAAGCGGAGGCTGTTCCGCTGGATGGCCTCCTGCTTGGTCAGCCCCAGCGCCACACAGCGTTCCTGCACCTCCGTGTGATACAGATGCACCATCCCCACGGCACCCTTGCGGATGCCAAACACACAGACCAAGACCAGCAGAACGCCAAGTCCAAGTCCTTCCAACAACACCCAACCGATCATATTACATCCTCCTTTCCTGTGGTTAGCCGCTCCTAACTGTCGTAGCTAGAAAAAGCTGCCTCTTGCAGCTTGATGACCGCTTTCATTATAGTAACAGCGCTTTCCCCTGTCAAGCGCCAGCACATTTTCCCCTGCAACCCCATGTTGCGGAATAGTTGCTTGTGGCAACCGGCGGATTTTGCTATGCTCGTCCCAGAAAGGAGGGGTGCTCTTATGATGACAAACACCCTGATACTCATCCCCACCCTCTTGGTCAGCCTGGCCGGGTTCGTCCTGACCGTCTACCTGGTCGTCCTCCTCATCAAAGCCCTGCGCAAGTACCTGCGCTCCGGCGAGGTGCGGAAGGAGAAATCCCAGCTGGCCAAGACCCTGGGAGAGACCCTCAAAGAGGAACGGCTCCGCTGTCAGATGACCCAGGAGTTCGTGGCAGAAACCCTGGGCGTCAGCCGCCAGGCGGTCTCTAAGTGGGAGTCCGGCGCCTCCGACCCCAGCACCTCCAACCTGCTGGCGCTGGCCAAGCTCTATGGCGTCTCCGCGGAAGAGCTGCTGCGGGGCGTGCACCCGTCGGAAGGATAACAAAAGCCAGCATCCTAGGATGCTGGCTTTTTGCTTCATTTCACTTTCAATCGCTTCACCAACGCCTCATCCGGCGTTACATAGGCAGTCTGGTAGGTGGTGTAGATAACCATCCCCGGCCGAGCGCCGTTGGGCTTGTGGACGTACTTCACCGGCGTGTAGTCCACCGGCACATTCTTGCCGTCTTTGGCCTGGGAGTAGTAGGCCGCCAGCATGGCCGCTTCGGTGAGGCTCTGGGCGTCCGGCTCCTGTCCCTGGGCCCACAGGATGACGTGGGCGCCGTGGATCTTCTGGGTGTGGAGCCAAATGTCGCTCTTGTACGCCTGGCGGCAGGTGAGGGCGTCGTTCTGGTAGTGGTTGCGCCCCACCGAGATGCGCAGACCGGCGGAGCTGCGGAACTCCAGAGGCTTGGAGGTGGGGGCTTTTTTCTGCTTCTTGCCGGTCTTTTTCGCCCGCAGATAACCGCTCTCCTCCAGCTCCTGACGGATTTCAGCCAGGTCACGTTCCCCTTCTGCCCGCTGGACGGTCTCCAGCACGCTCTCCAGGTATTCCAGCTCCCGCTGTCCCTTTTTCAGCTGCTGCGCCAGCATGACGCTGGCGGTCTTGGCCTTGTTGTACTTTTTATAGTATTTGGCGGCGTTCTTCTGAGGTGTCAGCAGCGGATCCAGAGGGATGTCGATCTCCTTCCCCTCCGGGTCGTAGTAGTTCACCGCGTGGAGGCTCTTCATCCCCCGTTCCATCTGGTACAGGTTGGAGGTGATGATGTCCCCCAGCTCCCGCCAGTGCTCGCGTCCCTCGGTGGCTGCCAATTCCTTGGTCTGCACCCGAATCTTTCGCGCCGCTCGGTCTCGTGCGTTGTTCAGGGTCTTGAGCAGCTCCTGCCCCTTCTGGCGCACCCGCTCCTGCCGTTCCCGGTCGCCATAAAAAGCGTCCAGCATCTGGCCGAAGGTGGCAAATTCCCGCACCTCATAGAGCCGCTCGTACTGTCCCAAGGGCAGGAAGGAAAAGTCCTTGGGCTTTTCCGCCTGATACAGCGCCACCGGCTGGAAGCTGCCCGAACGGATGGTCTGGCACAGGTACAAAAACCGGTCGGCAAACCGCTCCAACTGCCCTTCCCGCAGGGTGCAGAACCGGGCGTCCACCCCGCCGGTGGCGCGGTAGACCACCTCCCGGCAGAGCAGCGGGGACAGGCCGATGAAGTGATCCAAAATCCACTGGGTCAGCTCCTGTTCCTCCGGCGCCTGGCGCAGCAGTTCCTTCAGCTGGCCGGCCTCCACCGTCAGCGGGTCGTATTTCCCCTCGCTCTGGGGCGGCTGCCGGTAGAACATCCCCGGCAGGACAGGACGGAGCTGGGACAAGTCCCCGTCGATGCGCCGGAGGCAGTCCACAATGCGTCCCTCCTGGTCGGTCAGGATCAGGTTGGCACGGCGTCCCATGGCTTCCAAAATCAGATGACAGGGCACCTTGTCCCCCATCTCGTTGGTGGTCTCCAATTCCATATCCACCATCCGCTCCATAGACGGCTGCCGCATGGCGATGACTCGTGCGCCGGACAGATACTTGCGCAGGAGCATACAGAACATAGGCGGGTTGGCCGGGTTCTCTCGGTTCCCTTCGGTGAGTTGGAGTCTGGGATGGGAGGGGTTGGCGGTGAGCAGCAGCTTGCAGTTGCCCTGATTGCCCCGGAGGAGCATCACAATTTCATCCCGGGCAGGCTGAAAGATCTTATCCACACGAGCGCCCTCCACAGCCGGACGGCACTCCTGCACAATGCCCGCTAAGCAAGCAGCATCCAACGGCATATTTTTACCCCTCCTTCTCTTCCATAATGATGCCGAACAGCTGATTGATGCGCTCCAGCTGTCCTTGCAGATAGAGCCACCCAAACAGCGCTTCCAGCCCCGTGGCACGGGTGTACTGCCCTCGGCTGGCGTTCTTGGGGATGGCGTGGACGTGGGCGTTCCGCCCCCGGCGGTACACAGCACCCTCCGCCTCGGTCAGGTGGGGCAGCAGCTTTTCCACCGCCGCCGCCTGTGCCTCCGCACGCACTAACGCTACCGTCTCCTTGTGCAGGTTGCCGCAGGTGGCGCGGCCCTGGGTACACAGCCAGCCCCGCACCAAAATTTCATACACGGCGTCCCCCATATGCGCCAGCGCCAGGCTGCTCATGGCACGCAGGTCGTCCGGTTGGACATTCAAATGTAGGTAATCACTCATGGAAGTTCCTCCGTCCGCTCCTCCACCTTGGCACGATGCCGGAAGGGCGGGTAGTTGTTGTTATATAGGAAGATGACCAACGCCGCGCCCACGATGAGCACGTAGCCCACCACGCTCCAGTGATCGGGCACCTGGTCAAAGAGGACATAGCCCAGGGCAGCAGCGAACAAGATCTGTGAATAGTCATACACCGACACCTCTCGTGCCGGCGCATGGGTGTAGGCCAGCGTCACCCCAAATTGTCCCCCCGTAGCCGCCACACCGGCGCCCAGGAGCATCAAAAATTGGTGGAGGGTCAGGGGTTGGAAGTGGAACACCAGCCAGGGCACCACCGACAGGCAGGAGAAGGTGGAGAAGAAGAACACGATCACCGGACTGCGCTCCCCCTTCAATCCCAGCACCCGCACCATGGTGTACGCCCCGCCGGCAGCGAGACCGCTGGTGAGTCCGATGAGGGAGGGGCCCAGATTCAGGTTCTCAAAGGTGGGCTGGATGACAAACAGGGTGCCGATAAAGGCGGTCAGCACCGCCCCCACTTGGAAGTGAGTCAGCTTCTCTTTCAGAAAGAGGTAAGAGAAGACCAGGACGAAAAAGGGGGACATCTTGTTGAGCATGGATGCGTTGGAGAGCACCAGATGATCGACGGCGTAGAAGTTGCACAGGATGCCGATGGTGCCCAAAATGGAGCGTCCCAGATGGAAGGGCAGCGTGCCCTTCTTGATGGCAAACCCCTGCCCTTCCCGCAGCAAGATGACCAGCGCCACAAAGGCCGCCACCAGGTTGCGGAAAAAGCTCTTCTCCACACTGGGCATATCCCCTGCCAGACGAACGAAGGCATTCATAAAGGCAAAGCTGCCGGAGGAGAAGATCATGTAACCAATGGCTTTCGCCTTTCCACTCATGGGTATCCCTTCCTTTCTGGGAGCTATTGTATCATATCGGTTCGGAAAAGAAAAGCATTCCCCCCGGACGGAAAAGAAAGAGCGAATCGAAACCGATTCGCTCTTTCGCAGTTCTCACGATGGGGATGCAGGCGGTATCACACCTTAAAGTTCACAGAAGTATCCCCCTGCTCATCCACGCCGAACTCGTAGTCCTTGCCGGGCAGGATGGCGTTGAGGATGATGCCCACGATGGAGGCGACTGCCAGGCCGGACAGGCTGATGGTGGCTTCGCCTGCGGGGATGACGATGGCGCCAGCCTCAGAGAAGGCGATGCCGATGGCCAGAACCATGATGATGGCAGCGATGATGACGTTGCGGGAGTTGGTGAAGTCCACCTTGTTCTCCACCACGTTGCGGACACCGATGGCAGAGATCATGCCGTACAGGATCATGCTCACGCCGCCCATGGTAGCCAGAGGCATAGCGGTGACCAGAGCGCCGAACTTGGGGGAGAAGGAGAGCAGGACAGCCAGGCCAGCGGCGATGCGGATGACGCGGGGGTCATAGACGCGGGACAGAGCCAGGACGCCGGTGTTTTCCCCATAGGTGGTGTTGGCGGGAGCGCCGAACAGGGAGGCCAGGGTGGTTGCCAGGCCGTCACCCAGCAGGGTGCGGTGCAGGCCGGGGTCGGCCAGGTAGTTGCGTTCGCAGGTGGAGCTGATGGCGCAGATGTCGCCGATGTGCTCGATCATGGTGGCCAGCGCCAGGGGGACGATGGTGATCATGGAGCTGACCAGCAGGCTGGTGTCGCAGTCGCCGAACAGGGCGAACACGGTGCGTTCCATTTCAATGGGAGAGCCGATCCAAGCGGCCTTTTCCACCAGGGTGAAGTCCACGTTGCCGGTAATAGCGGCCACCACATAGGAGGCGACGACGCCCAGCAGGATGGGGATGATCTTGATCATACCCTTGCCCCAGATGTTGCAGACGATGACCACAACGATGGCCACCAGTGCGATGGGCCAGTTCTTGGCGCAGTTGTTCAGGGCGCTGGAGGACAGGGTCAGGCCGATGCAGATGATGACGGGGCCGGTGACGATGGGCGGGAAGAACCGCATGACCTTCTGTGCGCCGAAGGCACGGAAGAGGGCGGCCAGGATGACGTACAGCAGGCCAGCGACGGCAACGCCAGCGCAGGCGTAGGGCAGCAGCTCAGCCTCACCCTTGGGGGCGATGGCCTGATAACCAGCCAGGAAGGCGAAGGAAGAGCCCAGGAAGGCGGGCACTTTGCCCTTGGCCAGCAGGTGGAACAGCAGGGTGCCAAGGCCGGCGAACAGCAGGGTGGTGGTGACGCTCAGGCCGGTCAGAACGGGGACCAGGACGGTAGCGCCGAACATGGCGAACATATGCTGGATGCCCAACACCAACATTCTCGGTGCGCCCAGCGTTCTGGCATCATAGATGCCCTCTGTGCCGATGACAGGTTTTTCTTTACTCATGATTGTCTCCTTCTCTTTTTCTTTCTTTTCTATCGGTTGCTTGTTGCTCACAGTTGCGATGGTCTTGGTTCTATCATCAAGAGTCGGTCTCCTCCCGACTCCAAATGGTCACGCTGTTCTCTCCGTCCTGCTCCGCCACCTTCACCGAGACGATCTCCCGGCGGGCGGTGGGGATGTGCTTGCCCACGTAGTTTGCCTTGATGGGCAGCTCCGCATGGCCCCGGTCGATGAGGGCGAAGAGCTGAATTTTGGCCGGACGCCCCAAGGCGATGACCGCCTCCATGGCAGCCCGCGCGGTGCGGCCGGTGAAGATGACGTCATCCACCAGCACCACCGTCATCCCCTCCACAGAGAAGGGCACGTGGGTGCCGCTGACCACCGGCGCTTCGGCGATGGTGCTCAGGTCGTCCCGGTACAGGGTGATGTCCAGTTCCCCCACGGGGATGTCCACCCCCTCCAGCCGGGAGATGTTTTTGCCCAGCCGCTGTGCCAGGGGGACCCCACGGGTTTTGATCCCCACCAGGCAGAGGTGGTCGGTGCCGTGGTTTTTCTCCACGATCTGGTGGGCGATGCGCACCAGTGCCCGTTCCATGGCGGCTTCGTCCATGATGTGGGCTTTTTCCTTCAAGCTCATTGTGGTCTCCTCCGGCAAAAAAAGAACGCCCTGTCAAAAGGACAAGGCGATCGTGCAGTCATAGTGAAACCATGGCATCCCCCAAGGACCCCACGGCGGAACTCGTTATGAATGACACCTTGTCGGCAACTCTGTACCGTCTTAAAGACATCTTTTTCTTCCGGTAGGATACCACCCCTGTTGTCACTTTGTCAAGCCCCTTTTCCATTTCTGTGGACAGTACACAAAAAAGAGGCCCCAAAGAACCATCTCTTCGGAGCCTCCTTTTTGCATATTTATTCAGTTTCCGCCGTATATTTTCTTACTTCTTCAGCAGCGCTGCCACACGTGCCACAGCTTCCACAGTCTGGTCTGCGTCACCGAAAGCGGTCATGCGGATATACCCTTCGCCGCTGGGACCGAAACCTGCGCCGGGGGTGGTGACCACGTTGGCCTGCTCCAGCAGCAGGTCGAAGAACTCCCAGCTGCCCATGCCGTTGGGGGTCTTTGCCCAGACGTAGGGAGAGTTGACCGCACCATAGACCTCCAGGCCAGCCTTGCTCAGCCCTTCCTTGATGACCTTGGCATTCTTCTGATAGTAGGCGATGTTCTCCTTCACCTGCTTCTGACCTGCTTCACTATAGACAGCCTCTGCGCCACGCTGGATGATGTAGGCAGTGCCGTTGAACTTGGTGGTCTGACGGCGGTTCCACATAGCGTTCAGGCTGGCGCCTTCCCGCACCAGCTCCTTGGGCACGACGGTGAAACCGCAGCGGGTGCCGGTGAAGCCAGCGGTCTTGGAGAAGCTGCGGAACTCGATGGCACAGGTCTTAGCGCCTTCCACCTCATAGATGGAGTGAGGCACGTTGTCCTCTACGATGAAGGACTCATAGGCGGCGTCAAAGAGGATGATGGCGTCGTTGGCGTTGGCATAGTCCACCCAGACCTTCAGCTGCTCCTTGGTCAGGACGGTGCCGGTAGGGTTGTTGGGGGAGCAGAGATAGATGATATCCACTTTGCCTTCGGGCAGGGCGGGGACGAAATCATTTTCTGCGGTGGTGGGCATATAATAGATGTTGCTCCAACGGCCGGACTCCGCGTCGTACTCACCGGCACGGCCGCTCATGGCGTTGGTGTCCAGATAGACGGTGTAGACGGGGTCGCACAGGGCTACCTTATTATCCACGTCGAACAGGTCGCCGATGTTGCCGCAGTCGCTCTTAGCGCCGTCGGAGATGAAGATCTCATCGGGCTGGATGTCCACGCCCCGGGCGGCGAAATCGTGGGCGGCGATGGCATCCCGAAGGAAATCGTAGCCCTGTTCGGGGCCGTAGCCGCGGAAGGTCTCGGAAGCGCCCATCTCGTCAACGGCCTTGTGCATGGCCTCGATGACAGCGGCGGGCAGGGGGCGGGTGACGTCGCCGATGCCCAGCTTGATGAGCTTGGCGTCAGGATGTGCGGCGGAGTAGGCGGCTACGCGGCGGGCGATCTCGGAGAAGAGGTAGCTGCCGGGCAATTTCTGATAGTTGCTGTTCACTTTCATATTGTCAATCCTCCCTATGTGTATCATTCTGGTCGGTTTTGTCTATCCTTTGCCCCCATTCCCATAGTCTTGACTATAGAACCCGGGGGAAACTGTCTGCTAAAATGAATCCCACGCCGGTGGGAAACTGCACAAAATGAGGCGATCCGCACAGGAGCGTGCACAGATTTAAGTATACACCCCCATTTGAACTTGTCAAGGGTTGTGCCGTCATTCTCCCCTCTCACCGGGTTATTTTATCACTATTCCATAAAAAAGTTCCCCTTTTCCCCCTCCTCCTTCTCCGTCCATTCTTGCAATTTCCGCGAAAAAGTCCTTGCATTTTCCCTTCGAATGTTGTATTCTATCCCCATCAAAAGAAACGCAGGCACTACAAAGTGGTCGAAGGCGTGTATCTTTCTTTCCAGCGACAATGGAGTTGCACAGACAAGCACTCTTTGTCGCTATTTTTGTAGTATCTGTAGTAGATTTTTTCCGTTAGATTCAATATAATGGTTTCATCTAGTTTTTGTATGAAAAGAAAGGGTGGAAGAATTATGACTACGATCCCCGAGATTTTCGGTTCCAACGTATTCAGCAGAGCGGTCATGAAGGAGCGCCTGCCGAAGAAGGTGTACGCTGAGGTGGTAAACGCCATGGAGAACGGCGGTCAGATCAGCATGGAGACCGCTGACGTAGTGGCCGACGCCATGAAGAACTGGGCAGTGGAAAAGGGCGCGACCCATTACTGCCACTGGTTCCAGCCCCTGACCGGCTCCACCGCAGAAAAGCATGACGCCTTCCTGACCCTCCCCGACGAGGACGGTCACGTCCTCCTCCAGCTCTCCGGTAAGAAGCTCATCATGGGCGAGCCGGACGCCTCCTCCTTCCCCAACGGCGGCCTGCGTGCCACTTCCTATGCCCGTGGCTACACCGCTTGGGACATGACTTCCCCCGCCTTTGTCAAGGAAGAATCCGCCGGCACCATCCTGTGCATCCCCACCGTCTTCGTCTCCTACACCGGCGAAGCCCTGGACGGCAAGACCCCCCTGCTGCGCTCCATGGAAGCAGTCAGCAAGGAAGCCATCCGTATCCTGCGCTTGTTCGGCAACACTGCCGCCAAGAAGGTCACCGCTTTCGTCGGCCCCGAACAGGAATATTTCCTGGTAGACCGCGAAAAGTACCTGAAGCGCCGTGACCTGATCTACACTGGCCGCACCCTGTTCGGCGCACCCGCCCCCAAGGGTCAGGAGCTGGATGACCATTACTTCGGCCAGATCCGCGAACGAGTCGGCGCCTTCATGCACGACCTGAACATTGAACTGTGGAAGTTCGGCATCACCTCCGCCACCCAGCACAACGAAGTGGCGCCCGCACAGCATGAGATGGCTCCCATCTTCGCCACCGCCAACGTGGCTGTGGACCAGAACCAGCTGACCATGGAGACCATGAAGCGGGTGGCAAGCAAGCACGGCCTGGTCTGCCTGCTCCACGAGAAGCCCTATGCTGGCGTCAACGGCTCCGGTAAGCACAACAACTGGTCTGTGGGCACCGACCTGGGTGAAAACCTGTTCGAGCCGGGCGACCATCCCGCTGACAACCTGCAGTTCCTGCTGGTGCTGTCCTGCGTCATCGCCGCCATCGACGACCACGCCGACCTGCTCCGCCAGTCCGCCTCCGACGTAGGCAACGAACACCGTCTGGGCGGTCAGGAAGCACCTCCCGCCATCATCTCCATCTTCCTGGGCTCTCAGCTGGAAGAGATCGTCAACAACATCGTCAGCGGCGACAGCTCCGCTGCCGTCTCCGCCGGCACCCTGGACACCGGTGTCTCCACCGTCCCCGTGTTCCAGAAGGACGCCACCGACCGTAACCGTACCTCTCCCTTCGCCTTCACCGGCAACCGGTTCGAGTTCCGTATGGTCGGCTCCGCTGACTCCATCGCAGCACCCAACACCGCTCTGAACACCGTCCTGGCTGAAGCATTCTGCGACGCCGCTGACGCCCTGGAAGGCGCAGAAGATTTCGAAGCCGCTTGCCGCGCTTACATCAAGGAATCCCTGACCAAGCACAAGCGGATCATTTTCAACGGTGACGGCTACTCCGACGAGTGGGTGGAAGAAGCAGCCCGCCGCGGTCTGCCCAACATCAAGAGCATGGTGGACGCTATCCCCGCTCTGACCAAGCCCGATGTCATCGCTCTGTACGAGAAGTTCAACATCTTCACCAAGGCGGAACTGGAATCCCGTGCGGAAGTGCAGTATGAGAACTACGTCAGCAAGATCGGCATCGAAGCCAAGTGCGCCATCCACATGGCCGGCAAGCACTACATCCCCGCCGGCATCAAGTTCAGCTCCACCCTGGCACAGTCCTACGCCGCAGTCTCCGCCGCTGGTGTAGACGCCTCCGTCCAGAAGGAACTGCTGGAACGGGTCTCCGCCCTGACCAAGCAGGCACAGGACGCGCTGAGCGCACTGATTACCGCTTGCGACGAGTCCGACACCATCGAGAACGCACAGGAACTGGCACAGGCTTATCTGCACCGTGTGGTGCCCGCCATGGCAGCTCTGCGCGCACCGGTGGATGAACTGGAACTGATCGTTGACAAGTCCATCTGGCCGGTACCCACCTATGGCGACCTGATGTTTGAAGTATAATATTGTTTTTCTCACTACCTTCTAGTTTTCATCTTTTTCACATTGACAACTCCCTCCTAGATCGTTTTTTCATCTTTCTCACCGGTCCCGACAGGTCTCCTTTCCTGTCGGGACCAACTCTTTCCCACAAAATCTTTGATTTTGTGGGAACCCTTTCTGATTTCACTTGCTTGGCGGAAATGAATTCCGCCTGCGCCAAGGTTTGGCTCCGCAAAACGCTTGGGTCGCCGGACTCCCGGCGTTTGCCCACAAAATCTTTGATTTTGTGGGAACCCTTTCTTTATTTCACTTCCTCGGGTCAAATGAATTGACCCTGCGGCGAGATTTTGCTACGCAAAATGCTCGGGACGCCGGACTCCCGGCGTTTGCCCACAAAATCTTCGAT
This sequence comes from uncultured Oscillospiraceae bacterium, assembly GCA_934597165.1. Lineage (GTDB taxonomy): Bacteria > Bacillota > Clostridia > Oscillospirales > Oscillospiraceae > Onthomonas. The sequence goes on along the minus strand of CAKTQP010000015.1, from coordinate 1,200 downwards.
TTTGTGGGAACCCTTTTTCATTTCACTTGCTCGGCGGAAGTGAATTCCGCCTGCGCCAAGGTTTTGCTACGCAAAACGCTTGTGACGCCGGACTCCCGGCGATTTTTATCCCACAAAATCTTCGATTTTTTGGAACCCCTTTCTCCTCATCACACAAAAAAGCCAGCCCTGTACGAAACAAGGCTGGCTTTCCCATATTACAATATCAAATTACCGCAGGAACCCTTCCAAAATCTTTTCCTCTGCCTGCTCTGCGGTCAGACCCAGGGTCATGAGCTTGGTGATCTGCTCCCCTGCGATCTTGCCGATGGCGGCCTCGTGGATGAGGGTGGCATCCACGTGGTTGCAGGTGATCTCCGGAATGGAGCGCACCTTACTATGTTCCATGATGATGGCGTCACAGGACACGTGGCCGAAGCACTCGGCATCGCCCTGGACTCTGGGGTAGAAGACCTGGGTGGAATTGCCCTTGGCCACGCTGCGGGAGATGACTCTGGTGCGAGCGTTCTCCCCTTCCAGGTAGATGTCCATCTCGGTGCCGGCGTTCTGGTCGCCGTCGGTGAGCAGACGTTCCTGGACGATCAGCTCGGAGTCCTTGCCTGCCTTGGCCTTGGTGTAACGCTTGGTGTCGTCCACGCCGCCGATCTGGCTCAGGTCCAGGGTCATGGAAGCGCCCTCTTCCAGGTAGATGATGGTCTGTGGGTTCAGGATGCGCTTGCCGGTGCCGACGCCCTCGCCGTAGTGCTTTTCGGAATAGGTCACCTTGGCGTTCTTGCCCACATAGAAGGTGTGGATGCCGTCGTGCTGGCTGTCGTCGCAGCCACAGTTGTTGATGCCGCAGCCTGCCACGATGTCCACCTCAGCGCCTTCGCCGATGAAGAAATCGTTATAGACCTTATCCTTAAACCCGGTCTCGGTGAGCACCACGGGGATGTGAACGCTGCCGTTCTTGCTGCCGGCGGCCACGTAAATATCAATGCCGTCCTTGTCGGTCTTGCTCTCGATGCGGATGGTGTCGGTGCTGTTGCGCATGACCTTTTTGCCGTCCACACGGATATTGACCGCGCCCTCTGCCTGACCATCCTTCATGTCAGCGATGGTTTCCAACAAGCCTTTTTCAATTTCAGTCAGCATACGCCATTGCCCTCCATCTTCTTACAGCAGGACACGGTGTCCTGTACGATCATGGGATAGATCTCA
>CAKTQP010000014.1 GCA_934597165.1 uncultured Oscillospiraceae bacterium | reverse complement strand
CTCATTTCAGCGCCGCCAAAAAGGCGTCAAAGGTCGCCTCCGGCACCTGCACGCAGGCGTCGGGCAGGCCGGTGAAGGTCACATAGCCCCCCTGGAACAGGCGCAGGGTGACGGTGATGCCGTTGTCCAGATTGCAGTACACGTGGTACAGCTCCTTGCTCAGACCGCCGTCCTTTTTTTCCTCGTACAGGTCGGCTTGGTCGCTGAGCTGGAACTCCGCTTTGTCCATGGCCGCGACGAGCGTCTTCACGGCGTCCAGGTCGTGCAGGGGGTGGATGTCCTCCTTGCCGTCATACCAGGAATCCTCGTCCTCATAGGTCACCGCTTTCAGCCCGTCGGACAGCCCCAACCGGTCCTCGAACAGCTCGGAGCCCTGATACAGGGTGATGCCGTTGTTGCACACGAAGAGCTGGACGGCGTCCCCCTCCTCCTTCATGCACAGCATGAAATCGGGGTCGAAACCGCGGACAGTGTAAAAATCACCGCTCACGCTGCCCGCCAGCTCCACGTAGCCTTCTGCAGGCGTCCACTCGTCGATGAGCCCCGTGGCGGTGCCCACCTTCTCGCCCACCAGGTCGCTGCCGTGATCCAGCCGGTCGTACTGGAGGTAGCACCGCCCCTGGTAGATGAAGAAGGCCAGCATATCCGCCTCCATGCCATCCGGCTGGGACAGGGTGACCTCCGCCTTGGGGATGGTAATGCCATTGGCGGTCTGGGCGGCAGAGGCGGGGGGACTGGCGGGCTTGTTGCCGCCCTGGCTCCAGGGCTTCCACACCACAGTGCCCACCACCAGCAGGCACAGGCACGCCGCCAAGGCGCACCATCTGACCCAGGCGGGGCGTTTGGCGCTGGGTGCCGCCTGGGCTTCCTCCACAAAGTCCTCCCGGACGTTGGTGAGGCTGTCGTAGAGTTTCTCGCGTTTCTCTTTCATAAGGTGTAACCCTCCCGTTCTAACGTCTTCCGCAGGCTGCCCCGGAGGCGGTACATCCGCTTGGCCAGAGCGCTGTGGGTGAGGCCGTAGGCTTGTTCCAACTCTTTCAGCGGCTCCCCGTTCCAATAGCGGCGCAGGAAGAGCACCCGATCGGACTGGGACAGGGACGCCAGCCAGTCGTTCAACACCTGGGTCAGCTCCCCTTCCTCCAAGCGCCGCTCCGCCGTCTCGCCGGAGGGGATGCACTCCTCCAGCTCGCTGAACAGGGCTTCCAAACCGGCGTACCGCTTCTGGGCGTGATCCCTGCGCCACCGATTGATGGCCAGGTTGCGCACCACCCGACCCAGCCACGGGCGCAGCCGCTGGGGGCGCAGGGGCGGGATGGACGTCCACGCCTGCTGATAGGTGTCGCTGACGCATTCCTCCGCGTCCTCCCGGACGGTCAGGATGTTCTGGGCGATGCGCTGGCAGAAGGGGCCGTACTTGGTGCCGGTCTCGGCGATGGCGCGCTCGTCCCGGTTCCAATATAAGGTGATGATCTCGGAATCCTCCATGGGACAACCTCCTTTCTTGTCTCCTGAAAGGCCTTTCACCTAATAAGACAACATTTTGATGGGAATGTTCCCGCATTTTCAAACTTTTTTGCTCCACGCTACCTTACTATACCCCATCCACCCCCGTCATGCAAAAACAACTTTTGCAAAACGTCTCCAAATCAGGTACAATAGGGGCAGGATACCACGGAAAAAAATCACTTTGGAGGTTTGTCTATGAAAGCATTGGAAGGTCTGAAAGTCCTGGATTTCACCACCCTGCTCCCCGGCCCCTACGCCACCCTGGTGCTGGCGGACTTGGGCGCGGAGGTGCTCAAGGTCAGCTCCCCCAGCAAGCGGGACATCGTGTTGGAGTATGAGCCCTTCGTGGAGGGCACCGACATCGCCGCCAACGAGGCTTGGCTGGGACGCAACAAGCGGAACATTTTCCTGAACCTGAAGAACCCGGAGGCCATCGCCATCGTCAAGCGGCTCATCCAGGAGTATGACATCGTCATCGAGCAGTTCCGCCCCGGCGTCATGGAAAAATTAGGGCTGGGCTACGAGGCGCTGAAAGAAGTCAACCCCGGCCTCATCTACTGCTCCCTCACCGGCTACGGCCAGACCGGCCCCATGGCGAAAGCCGCCGGTCACGACTGCAACTATCTGGCTCGCAGCGGCAACCTGGCCATGGCAGGCTACCGGGACGCCGGTCCCGCCCCCATGAACATCCAGATCGCCGACATCTGCGTGGGCTCCATGAACTCGGTGGTGGGCATCCTGGCGGCAGTCCAGTACCGCAACCGCACCGGCAAGGGGCAGTACATCGACGTGGCCATGCTGGACGGCCTGGTGCCCTTCACCGCCATGGACGGCACCCGCTTCCTGGCCACCGGCGAGGACTGCGGCAGAGAGTCCCGCCGTCTCAACGGCGGTTCCCTGTACGGCTACTACGAGACCAAGGACGGCGAATATCTCAGCGTCGGTTCCCTGGAACCCAAGTTCTGGGCGGCCTTCTGCACCGGCATCGGCTGTCCCGACCTGATCGAAGGCACGGTGGAGCCTGAAAACATCGACGCGGTGCGGGAACGGGTGCGCGGCGTGCTCAAGACCAAGACGAGGGACGAGTGGACGGCCATTTTCAAGGAGCTGGACTGCTGCGTGGAACCGGTGCTGTCCCTGAAGGAGGCGCTGCTGGAGGACGAGCACATTCAGGAACGGAACCTGGTGGTAGAGGTGGAAGTCCCCTGCACCGGCGGCAAGCGCGTCAAGCAGCTGGGCTCCCCCATGAAGCTGTCCGAGTGTCCCGTCACCTACGACCTGGGCGGCTACCCGCTGGGCTACCACACCCAGGAGGTCATGGGCGAACTGGGTCTGGACTACGACGCCCTGAAGGCAGCGGGCGTATTCGACTGAGGAGAGACGAAATTTCAAATGGCAAAACTCTATTTTAAGTACGGCGCCATGGGCTCCAGCAAGACCGCTCAGGCGCTCATCACCAAGTTCAACTACGAGGAGCGGGGCATGAAGGTCTGGCTCCTAAAACCCTCCACCGACCAGCGGGACGGCATCCATATGCTCCACTCCCGCATCGGCCTGGAAGCTCCGGCGGAGGTCATCGGCCCGGAGGACGACATCTACGAGCTGTACACCCAGCGGGATCACCCGGACGTGGTCATCACCGACGAGTGCCAGTTCTTTGCGCCGGAGCAGATCGACCAGCTCCGTCGGCTGGTGGACGAGCGGAATTTACCTGTCCTCTGCTTCGGCTTGCGGACGGACTTTTTAACGCACCTCTTCCCCGGCTCCCTGCGGCTGTTCGAGCTGGCGGACTCCATCACCGAGATCAAGACCATCTGCGAGTGCGGCTCCAAGGCCACCGTCAACGCCCGCATCGACGCCAATGGGCACGTGGTCACCAAGGGCGAACAGGTGTTCCTGGGCGGCAACGACAGCTATCTGGCCATGTGCCACTCCTGCTGGAAGAAACGCATCGCACGGGAGGCGGCGGAGGGTTGAGCGCAGGGAAACCGTCATTTTCACGAAAAAAAGCGGCATTTTTCTCGTCTCCCTTGCCTAAAATGCTTGAATCTCCATCATCAGCGTGCTATAATCTGTAATTGTCCAAGAGAGATGGACAAATTCAAAGGAGGAAATGAAACAATGAAAAAGTTTTTCGCTCTGATCCTGTCTCTGGCCATGGTGCTCAGTCTGGCAGCTTGCGGCGGCGGCAACACCACCACCGGCTCCGCTGCTGACGCTTCCGCTCCCGCAGCCACTGGCTCCACCGCTGAACCCACCACCGCTGCTGGCGACTATCAGGTGGCTATGATCACCGACTACGGCGACATCACCGACCAGTCCTTCAACCAGACCACCTATGAAGCCTGCAAGGCTTTCTGCGAAGAGAACAACATGAAGTTCAACTACTTCAAGCCCGCTGGCGACTCTGACGCAGAACGTGTGGATATGATTGAATCCGCCATCGACGAAGGTTACAACGTCGTCGTCATGCCCGGCTACGCATTCGCCGGCGCCATCAAGGAAACTGCTGGTACTTACACCGACACCACCTTCATCGCTCTGGACGTCAGCGCCGCTGACCTGGGCAAGGACTATGAAGTTCCCTCCAACCTGTACTGCGCTGTCTATCAGGAAGAGCTGTCCGGCTACATGGCTGGCTACGCAGCAGTGAAGCTGGGCTATAAGCACCTGGGCTTCCTGGGCGGCATGGCTGTCCCCGCTGTCATCCGTTTCGGCTATGGCTTCGTCCAGGGCGCTGACGCAGCTGCCACCGAAGACAAGCTGACCGACGTGAAGGTCGAATACGTCTATGGCAACAAGTTCTCCGGCGATCCCGACATCACCGCTTACATGGATAACTGGTACAAGACTCTGGGCGTTCAGGCTGTCTTCGCTTGCGGCGGCGGCATCTACACCTCTGCTGCGGAAGCTGCTGCTAAGGTCACCGACGCAAAGGTCATCGGCGTTGACACCGACCAGTCCGCTATCATCGACAAGGGCTATGGCAAGGGCATGACCATCACCTCCGCTATGAAGGGTCTGGCTCCCACGGTCAAGCATATGCTCTCCGAAGTGGTGGCCGGCAACTTCAAGAACTACGGCGGCAAGATCGAGACCCTGGGGCTGGTCTCCGGCGACGACGTGGAAGCAAACTATGTCCAGCTGCCTCTGGCTACCACTCAGTGGGGCGACGGCTTCACCCAGGACGATTACAAGGCTCTGGTCGCTGATATGTTCGCTGGCAAGATCACCGTCTCCAACGACGTCAAGAACAAGCCCGAAGTCAAGACCGCTCAGGTTGAGTACTACGACAACATCAAGTAATCTGAATCTCTCGCACAACCGGAGGGGCAGGCGAACGCCTGCCCTTCTTTTTATGAAAAAGTCTAAATAAGTTTTGAAAAAGCGGTCGTTTTATAGTACAATATTACCGGAAGATACCCTAACATTTTTTCGCAGGCGAAAAGAGAGAAAGGTCGTGACAATTTGGAACAGGCATATGCCATTGAAATGCTGCACATCACCAAGCGTTTCCCCGGTATCGTCGCCAACGACAACATCACCCTCCAGCTGAAAAAGGGCGAGATCCACGCGCTGCTGGGGGAGAACGGCGCCGGGAAATCCACCCTCATGAGCGTCCTCTTCGGGCTGTACCAGCCGGAGGAGGGTGTCATCAAGAAGGATGGCCAGGTGGTCAGCATCAAGGACCCCAACGATGCCAATGATCTGGGCATCGGGATGGTGCACCAGCACTTTAAGCTGGTGGAATGTTTCTCCGTCCTGGACAACATCATCCTGGGCGTGGAGCCGTGCAAGCACGGTTTCCTGCAGAAGGACGTGGCGCGGAAAAAGGTGCTGGCGCTGTCCGAGAAATACGGGCTGGCCGTCGATCCGGACGCCCTGGTGGAGGACATCACCGTGGGTATGCAGCAGCGGACGGAAATCCTGAAAATGCTGTACCGGGACAATGAGATCCTCATCTTCGACGAACCCACCGCCGTCCTCACCGCCCAGGAAATCGACGAGCTGATGCAGATCATGAAGAACCTGGCCGCCGAAGGCAAGAGCATCCTCTTCATCTCCCACAAGCTCAACGAGATCATGTCCGTGGCCGACCGGTGCTCTGTCCTCCGCAAGGGCAAGTACATCGGCACCGTCGAGATTGCCAACACCACCCGGGAAGAGCTGTCCCGAATGATGGTCGGCCGTGACGTGGACTTTGTCGTCCACAAGGAACCGGCCAAGCCCGGCGAGACCATCCTGGAGGTGGAGAACCTGACTGTCCCCTCCAAGCTCCACCACAACGACGCGGTGCGGGGCGTCAGCTTCCACGTCCGAGCAGGCGAGATCGTCTGCATCGCCGGCATCGACGGCAACGGCCAGACTGAGCTGGTCTACGGCCTCACCGGTCTGGAGCAGCCCAAGGGCGGCAAGATCACGCTCAAGGGGCAGGACATCACCCACGCCCCCATCCGCAAGCGCTCCACCTCCGGCATCAGCCACATCCCCGAGGATCGCCACAAGCACGGCCTGGTGCTGGACTTCACCCTGGAGGACAACATGGTGCTCCAGCGCTACTTTGAGCCGGAGTTCGTCAACGGCGCGGGCTTCCTCAAGCGCAAGGCCATCCGGGAGTACGCCATGCGGCTCATCGAGCAGTACGACGTCCGTTCCGGCCAAGGCCCCGTGACCATCGCCCGGAGTATGTCCGGCGGCAACCAGCAGAAGGCCATCGTGGCTCGTGAAATTGACCGGGACCCGGATCTGTTGGTGGCCGTCCAGCCCACCCGCGGCCTGGACGTGGGCGCCATCGAGTACATCCACAAGCAGATCGTCGCCCACCGGGACAGCGGCAAGGGCGTCCTGCTGGTCTCCCTGGAGCTGGATGAGGTCATGGCTCTGGCCGACCGCATCCTGGTCATGTTCGAAGGGGAGATTGTGGGCGAGCTGGATCCCAAGACCACCACAGTGGAACAGCTGGGTCTGTATATGTCCGGCGCAAAGAGAGAGGGAGTGAAATCATGACAAAAGAACGAACCCCGCTGCTGCGCAACAAGACCGTGCAGGCGCTGCTGACCTCCCTGCTCTGCATCCTGCTGGGTCTGCTCATCGGCTTTGTTGTGCTGCTCATCATCAATCCCAGCGGTGCCGGTAAGGCCATCGCCACCATTTTGAAGAACTTCATGACCTACGCCAACGCCGTCCCCCAGAAGAAATACCTGGGCAACACCCTGGCGAAGACGGCTCCCCTGGTCATGTGCAGCTTATCCATCCTCTTCGCCTTCAAGGTCGGCCTGTTCAACATCGGCGCCGCCGGTCAGTACGTGGTGGGCGCAGGCGCTTGCCTGTACTGCGCCCTGGCCTGGGGACTGCCCTGGTACGTGTGCCTCATCGCCGCCATCCTAGCTGGTGGCATCCTGGGCGCCATCTCCGGCCTGCTGAAGGCATACTGCAACGTCAACGAGGTCATCTCCTGCATCATGCTCAACTGGATCAGCCTCTATCTGGTCAACACCCTCTTGAGCCAGGTGAAGGAGGAGGCCAGCCCCTACACCCTCACCCTAGCCTCCACCAACCCGGACGCCTTTTTGCCCAGTCTGGGGCTGGGGAAGCTCTTTAGCAACAACCAGTACGTCTCCATCGCCATCCCCCTGTGCATCCTCATCAGCATCGCCGTGTGGGTCTTTTTGGAAAAGACCCGCCTGGGCTACGAGCTGAAGGCCACCGGCGCCAACAAGGACGCCGCCCGGTACAGCGGGATGCGGGAGAAGAAGAACCTCATCCTGACCATGGCCATCGCCGGTGCCCTGGCTGGCATGGGCGCTGCCTTCCTCTTCCTGACCGGATTCGAGCAGTGGCAGTGCACCCAGTCCACCGTCCCCGCCATGGGCTTCAACGGCATCGCGGCAGCCTTCCTGGGCGGCCTGCACCCCATCGGCTCCATCTTCTCCTCTTACTTTATCCAGCACATCACCAACGGCGGTGCGTACGTGGACAAGACCATGTACTGCGCCCAGATCTCCGATCTGATCTCGTCCATCATCATCTACCTGTGCAGCTTCGGCTTCTTCTTCAAGTACGTCCTCAACAAATGGCTGGATCGCCGGGAGGAAAAACGTGCCAAGGAAGCCCAGGCGGCTGCTGAGAAAGGAGGCCAGGCAGAATGATCCTCTTACTGCAATACACCCTCATCTTCGCCTCCGTCCTCCTGCTGGTGGCACTGGGCGGCTGCTTCTCTGAGCACTCCGGCATCATCAACATCGGCCTGGAGGGCATCATGGTGCTGGGCGCCCTGGGCGGCGCGCTGACCATGAAGTTCCTGCCCGCAGACACTCCGGCGCTTGCCATGGTGCTCCTGGTCATCCTGTCCTCTATGGCTCTGGGCGTGATCTTCTCCCTGCTCCTGGCCGTGGCCGCCGTCAACTTCAACGCTGACCAGACCCTGGTGGGCACCGCCATGAACCTGCTGGGCGTGGCTGCCGCCACCGTCTTCGTCAAGGCCATGAACACCGCCGAGAGCGTGGACAACGTGTCCTCCACCATCCAGTACATCAGCGCCAAGAACGCCTTCCTGTGCCGCATCGGCGGGTTCGACTTCAACTGGTTCATGCTGGTGGCCCTCATCGCCCTGGTGCTGTCCTACATCGTCCTCTACAAGACCCGCTTCGGCCTGCGCCTGTGCGCCTGCGGCGAGCATCCCCAGGCGGCGGACTCGGTGGGCATCAACGTCTATAAGATGCGCTACGCCGGCGTCATGATCTCCGGTGTCCTGGGTGGTCTGGGCGGCATCGTCTACATCACCGCAGGCGTCAGTGAGTGGAAGTTTGAAAACGGCGTGGCCGGCTTCGGCTTCCTGGCGCTGGCCGTCATGATCTTCGGCCAGTGGAAGCCCACCCGCATCGCTCTGGCCGCCCTGCTGTTCGGCCTGTTCCGGGCGCTGTCCAACGTCTATTCCGGCTTCCCCCTGCTGGCCTCTCTCCAGTTGCCGGGCGCCTTTTACAACATCCTCCCCTATCTGATCTCCCTCATCGTCCTGGCCTTCACCTCCAAGCAGTCCAGAGCGCCTAAGGCGGAGGGTATCCCCTACGACAAGGGAGGACGCTGATGCTGACCGCCAAGGACATCTTTGTGGTGGGCGTGGCAGGCGGCTCCGGCAGCGGCAAGACCACCCTGACGGAGAACCTCATCCAGCGGTTCTCCGACCACATCTGCGTGGTGCATCACGACAACTACTACAAGCCCCACGACGACATCCCCTTCGAGGCGCGCACCAAGCTGAACTACGACTGTCCCGACGCCTTCGAGACCTCTCTCCTGGCCCAGCAGCTCCGGCAGCTCCGCCAGGGGCAGCCGGTGGACTGTCCCACCTACGACTACGCCAATCACACCCGCGCCAAGGCCACCGTGCGCCTGGTGCCTCAGCCGGTCATCCTGCTGGAGGGCATCCTCATCTTCGCGGAACCGGAGCTGTGTGACCTGATGGACTTGAAGGTGTTCGTGGACACGGACGCCGATGTCCGCCTGGCACGCCGGATGCTCCGGGACCTGGAGGAACGGGGACGCAGCGTCCGCAGCGTCATCGACCAGTGGCAGGACACGGTGAAGCCCATGCACGAGAAGTACGTGGAGCCGTCCAAGGGCAACGCCGACATCATCATCCCTCACGGCGGCCGGAACTCGGTGGCGTTGGACTTGATCGTCGGACGCATCGAACGACACCTGCGGGAGTGCGGTCGATAACCCACACAGAAAACCCCTCCGGGATACCCGGAGGGGTCCTTTCCAAAGGAGAGCGCTATGATCTTAGAATTTCCCCAGGTGCCGGACGTCCAGACCATGGACGCGCCTGCCCTGAACGCCTACCTGGAGCAGCTGCGAGAGAAGATCGCGGCGCTGGACGAGGCGGAACCGAAGAATATGAACAGTGACGCCTACGAAGCGTGGGGCGAGGAACATGAAGCCCTGGAAGACCTGGTAGACGAAGTGTTAGACCGCCTCGGTGAACTGCAATGACGCAAAAAACCGGTGAAATCCTGAGATTTCACCGGTTTTATTCACGTTTGGATTGGTTCCACCTCACACACGGTCAAGACCTTCTCCTGCACCCGGAACCGAACGTTCCACCCGGCGAAGGCCATGCCGTACACCCGTTCCGGGTCGTGCTGGTAGGAGGGTCGTGGGTCGTGGGAGAGGACGGCCAGGAGGGCGTCCTGGGTCTCGGCGGGCACCTTTTGCAGCAGCTCCGGCGGGCACTCCACCGCCACCATCCGCTCATCCAGCTGAGCCGTGAACCCGGCTTGGGCGTCCGGGTGGCAGTCGGCGTAGGGGATGTAGGGCTTGATGTCGAAAATGGGGGTGCCGTCCATCAAATCCGCCCCGGACACGTGGAGCACCGGCCCCTCCGGCGTGTGCAGCTCCACCCGCTCCAGGCGCACCGAGGACAGACCCAGGTTGTTGGGTCGGAAGGGGGAACGGGTGGCGAAGACCCCCATCCGCTGATTGCCCCCCAGCCGCGGGGGACGCACGGTGGGCGACCAGCGGTCGCCCGACTGGGAAAACGACCAGATGAGCCACAGGTGGGAGAAGCCCTCGATGCCCCGGAGCATCTCCGGGTTCCGGTAGGCGGGTTCGAAGACGATGGTGCTCTTCAGCTCGGTCACCAGGCCGCTCTGGCGGGGGATGCCGAACTTGGTGGGAAAGGCGCTGCGCATGGCGGCGATGGGTTGGAATTCAGCCATGGTCTGCCCCTCCCGTTCCGCATCGGGTGCGAATCTGCGCCAAGATCTCCGTATCTGCCGGGCAGAACGGGTAGTCGCCCATCTCCCCCACGGTGATCCAACGGAGGTCGTTGTGTTCCAGCAGCTTGGGGGTGCCCTGGGCGATGGTGGCGCGGAACAGGGTCAGGTGGATGGTGATGTCTGGGTAGACGTGATCCACCTGGTAGAAGACGTCGCCCACGTCCAGCGTGATGTCCAGTTCCTCCTGACACTCCCGGATGAGCGCCTCCTGCCGGGTCTCCCCCGGCTCTACCTTGCCGCCCACGAACTCCCACAACAGTCCACGCTGCTTGTGGGCGGGACGCTGGCAGATCAAAAAGCGGTCGCCGTGCCAAATGAGCGCCGCTACTACTTCCGTCATACGCTTCTCCTTTCATATCCCAACCGACCGGCACATAGGAATGGGGTCAGATGGAGGTGATTTGATGAAGAGAACGACCGTCTCTCCCCTCTGGCGTCAGAGCACCGCTGTGGCGGCGCTGGTCGTCTCCCTGCTGCTCTGCTTCTGGGCGGGGCGTCTACAGCAGAACACGGCGGCCAACGTGGCCATGGCCGGAAAGCTGGACACCCTCTGCCGACAGACCCTTTCCCACTTCGGCTGGGAGGCGTCCGAGCTGGTGTGCCAGGAGGATTTCACCCTGCCTGACCCCTTCGGCCCCAACTATGACACCTTCCTCGCCCTCCAGCAGGAGGCCGGGTTCGACCTGACCCCCTACGCCGGCAAGACCGTCCTGCGCTACACCTACCGCATCGCAAACTACCCCACCGGCAGCGACACCATCTACGCCGACCTGCTCCTGTGGCAGGAGCAGGTCATCGGCGGCGACCTGCGCAGCGCCAATCTGGACGGGTTTTTGACCAGCCTCAACGGGTCAGAAAAAAGCTGACGCTGCGCAGATGCGGAGCGTCAGCGATGGATCATTTCGGTCGGTCTGTGCGTGTCGCCCCCCTCAGTCAGCTATGCTGACAGCTCCCCCCATTTGTTGGGGGGAGCCAGATTTTTGGGGGAAAATGCTTGCACTGGGCTGACTTTTATTCCTCTTCCGCGGCAACATCATAGGCTGCCTTGGTGGGACGGTTATTGCCTAACCCAGCCAGAGAACGGAACTTGCTCCGAGACTGCTTGACCTCGTTGAGGGCTGCGTTGACCGCCTCTTCCGTCCGGCGGAGGGCGTCCTCGCAGTAGTCGTTGGCCACGCCCCGCAGCTCGTTGGCGCGCTTCTCGGCCATGGCGATCATCTCCTTGGCCTTGGCGTCTGCCTGGCGCATGAGCTCATTGGCCTGTGCCTTGGCGCCGGACATGATCTCGTTGTCGTTGATCATCTTCCGTGCCTGCTCTTCCGCCCGCTTGCGCAGCTGCTCGATGTCCGCCTCTGCCTGCTTCCGGGCCCGGTCGGCGTCCGCCTTGGCCTTCTCCAGATACTCGTTGCGGGTATCCATCATCTTCCGCGCCTCGCTGATCTCAGCCGGGAATCTCCCCCGCACCTCGTCCAGGATATCCAGCGCTTTATCTCGTTCGATCTTGCAAAAACCGCCTAAACCGCCCTTTGCGTCGTCGATCATCTCATACAGCATATCCAGCAATTCCATTACACTGTTTGCCATTGCGATACGTCACCCTTTCCCGCGTTTTTACTGCTTTGCGCCTAACTGCTGCGCCATTTTCCGATTCACGTCTTCTTCGATCAAAGGGGAGACGAACCCTTCTAATTTCACGTTGTACCGCGCCATCTCCTTGACGATACTGGAGCTGAGGTAGGTATAATCCTGACAAGCGGTCAAGAACACCGTGTCCAGATCCGGGTTGAGCTTCCGGTTCAGGGTGGCCATCTGGAACTCCGCCTCAAAGTCGGACATGGCACGCAGCCCCTTGACGATGCAGGACGCGCCTCTGGACTTGGCGTAGTCAGCCAGGAGGATGTGGGAGGAGTCGATCTCCACGTTGTCCAGCCCCTTCACCACACGGCGCAGCAGGTCCACCCGTTCATCCGGGGTGAACAGCCCTTTTTTATCAGAATTTACCATAACGCAGACGATCACCTTGTCGAACTGCTTGGCGGCCCGCTTGATGATGTCCAGATGTCCCAATGTCACCGGGTCGAAACTGCCCGGATAGATTGCGATACTCATTGTGAATCACTTTCCTTTCGGTAGAGCGTCACCTTGATTTTACCGTACTTATAATCTCGGCTTTTTCGGTAAGGGTTCGGCAGCTCCGGCAAATCCTGGTTTACGCGACTTTCGCAAATAATTATACCATTTTCAGCAAGAATGTCAATTCCGACGATGCGATTTAAGGTCGTTTCCAGCAAATTTGCGTCATATGGGGGGTCCAAAAAGATGAGATGGTACTTCTCCCGCGTCCCGCTCAAAAAGGACAGGGAGTCCCCCTGCACCACCTTGGCGCGCTCCGTCAGCTCAGTCGCTTCCAGATTCTCCCGCACCAGCTTCACCGCGTCCTTCCGCTGATCCACAAAGGTGCAGTGTGCCGCGCCCCGGCTGAGGCACTCGATGCCCAGCTGTCCGGTGCCGGCGAACAGATCCAGCACCCGGCGTCCCTCGATGTCAAACTGGATGACGTTGAACAGCCCCTCCTTCACCCGGTCGGTGGTGGGGCGGGTGTCCTTACCGGTCAGCTCGCCCAGACGTCTGCCTCTGGCGGTTCCTGTGATCACTCTCATTGTCTCGTTCCTCCCTCATTCTCTCCTGCTGTCCCATGGAAATGGGTGTACACGGCCTGCGCCACCGACTTGGGCACGGCCTTGCACAGGTCTTCATAGTCTGCCTCTCGGATGGCCTTCACGCTCTTGAAATGCTTCAGCAATTGGTTCCGCCGCACCTCGCCCACGCCGGGGATCTCCTCCAGCGCCGACGCCACGGTGCGTTTGCTGTGGCTGGTGCGGTGGAAGGTGATGGCGTACCGGTGGGTCTCCTCCTGGATGCGACCCACCAGGGCGAAGATGGCGGGCTGGGCTTGTAATCCAATCTCCCGGCCGTCTGGCGCTACCAGCGCACGGGTGCGGTGCCGCCCGTCCTTGACCATGCCGAACACCGGCACGTCCAACCCGGCTTGCGCCAGCACCCGGCAGGCCACGCCCACCTGTCCCAACCCGCCGTCCATCAGGATGACGTCAGGCAGGACGTTGAACTTCTCGTTGTCCTCCAGGTAGCGACGGAATCGACGGGTGAGCACCTGGTCCATGGACGCATAGTCGTCCGGCCCCTGCATATCCTTCAAATGGAATTTGCGGTAGGCGCTCTTGAGCGGCTTGCCGTCCACGAAGACGGTCATGCCGCCCACGATGTCGGCGCTGCCGGTGTTGGAGATGTCATAGGCCTCGATGCGGCGGGGCGGGTTTTCCAGACCCAGCATGGAGCCGAACAAGCTCAACAGCTGGTTCTTGCGCTCTTCCTTGGTGATGGAGCGTTCCAGCTCCTCCTTGGCGTTCTTGTTGGCCAGGCGCACCAGGTTCACCTTGTTGCCCCGCTTGGGGACAAGCAGCTCCACCTTCCGACCGGCCTGCTCCGTGAGCATCCGTTCCAAATCCTCCCGGTCGTCAAAGTCGCAGGGCAGGCAGACCACCTTAGGCAGGTGTCCGCGGGCGCCGTAATATTGTTTCAGCAGCGCCGACAGCACCTCCCCTTCCGATTCCTCCACCGGCAGGGTCAGCTGCTCCATGTCCCGCTCCGCCAGGGTGCCTTCCAGATAGTGCAGCACGGCGAAGCTGAACTTCTGCTGCACCTGGTAGACCCCCACCACGTCGGTCTCCGCCTGGACGCCAGCCACCACCTTCTGCCGCACCCCCAGCAGCCGAATGGCTTGGAGCCTGTCCCTCAGCTCGGCGGCCTGCTCGAACCGCAGCTCCTCCGACGCCTGGAACATCTCCGCCTCCAGCTCCTTCTCCACTTCGGAGAATTTGCCGTCCAACAGCCGGATGGCCTGCTGGATGCGGGCCTGATACGCCGCCTCGGTCATCTCCGGACGGCACCAGCCGTCGCAGTTGCCCAGGTGGTGGTTCAGGCAGGGTCTGTCCTTGCCGATGTCCCTTGGAAACTGTCTCCGACAGGTGGGCAGGCGGAGGGCGACGGAGATGGTGCGGATGATCTCCCGGGTGCTGCTCCGGCTGCCGTAGGGGCCGAAATAGCGGGCGCCGTCGTCGGCCACCCGGTTGACCAGGGAGAACCGGGGGTAGCGGTTCTTGACGGACAGGCGGACGTAGGGGTAGCCCTTGTCGTCCTTGAGCAGGATGTTGTACCGGGGCTGGTAGCGCTTGATGAGGGAGCACTCCAGCACCAGGGCTTCGAACTCGCTGTCGGCCAGGATATAGTCGAAGTGGTCGATCTGGCGCACCATGTTCCGGGTCTTGCTGGTGTGGCTGGCCAGGTTGACAAAGTATTGGCTCACCCGGTTCTTCAGCGCCCGGGACTTGCCCACGTAGATGACCTCCCCTTCCTCGTTCATCATGATATACACGCCGGGGGACAGGGGCAGGGAGAGGGCTTTTTGTTTCAATTCTTCTCGCGTCATAACGTTCTCAAACAGCAAAAAGCGCCGCAGATGCGGCGCTTTCCATTTTCCTATTTCGGTTCTGTGTCACTCAGCCTGGTCGCCAGCCAGCAGGGCAGCCAGTTCTTCCACTGCTTCCCCTTCGCCGGGGCCGTCTGCGATCAGCTGAATCTTCGTGCCCTGGGTCACGCCCATGGACAGAACACCCAGAAGGCTCTTGGCATTGGCACGCCGTTCTCCCTTTTCCACCCAAATGGAACAAGTGTGCTCATTTGCCTTCTGGACAAAGAAAGTCGCGGGTCTAGCGTATAGTCCGTTCTGACTCTTTACAACCGCTTCCTTTACTGTCATATCTCAATATACCTCCCCAAGGCATTTCCTTGTTTAATTGCCTAACCGTATCATAGCAAATCTTGAATATTTTCGTCAAGAGCATTTTGAACAAACTTGCCATAGCTACCTGCCGAAAAAATTTCATTTATTGAGCATGACCACCAAAGGCAAGCCCTTTCCCGTCATTTCAGTTCCACAATGGTCACGCCGGTCTCCCCTTCGCCGTACCGACCCAGCCGGAAACCCTTGACATACTTGCAGGTCTTCAGGTGCTGCTGCACCGCCTGACGCAATGCGCCGGTGCCCTTGCCGTGGATGATGGTGACGGTGGTCAAGTGAGCCATCACGGCGTCGTCTAAGAAGCGATCCACCATGGCCACCCCTTCGTCGCCGGTCATGCCCCGGATGTCCAGCTCTGGCCGAGCGCCGGAGGCTCTTATCTGGCTCTGCACTCGACGCACCATCCGGCGCATCTGCTTCTGGGCGTTGTGCTTGGGGGCGTCCACCACGCGGACTTCGGTCTGCTTGGCGGAAATTTTGAGGATGCCCGCCTGGAGCTGGAGGCTGCCGTCCTTGTTGACCTGCAAGACCTGGGCACGAGTGCCCATCCGCTTCAGCTCCACCGTATCCCCCACCTGTGCCGGACGGGTGGGCTCCTCTTCCTCCTGGGGCAGAGAGCGGGTGTGGAACTTCTCGTCCGCCTGGTTGATGCGCTGGCGCAGGGCACTGCGCTGCTGGTTGACATTCTGCCAATCCTGCCCCTCTTTCTGCTTCTTCTTCATCTGATCCAGCTCGTGGAACACCGTGTTGGACACGGCACGGGCTTCTGCCAAAATCTCTCTGGCCTCCTCCCGCGCGCCGTCCAGCATTTTGGCTCGTTCGGTCTCCAGTCGCTTCCGATGCTCCTTGGCGGCGGCAGCGTCCTGCTCCATCTGCAACCGCAGACGTGCAGCCTCCCGCTTCTCCGCCTCCATCTCCTGGCGCTGGCGCTCCATCTTGCTCAGCACGTCCTCAAACTGGACGTTCTGCCGATCCAGGTGTCCGCCTGCCAGCTCGATGACGTGCTCCGGCAGACCCAGCCGCCGGGCGATGGCGAAGGCGTTGGACTTGCCGGGGATGCCGATGAGCAGGCGATAAGTGGGACGGAGGGTCTCCACGTCGAACTCACAAGAGGCGTTCTCCACCCCGGTGGTGGTCATGGCGTACAGCTTCAATTCGGCGTAGTGGGTGGTGGCCATGACTTTCGCACCCAGGCTGCGGGACTCTTCAATGATGGCCGTAGCCTGCGCCGCGCCCTCCACCGGGTCGGTTCCAGCGCCCAGCTCGTCGAAGAGCAACAGCGTCCGGTCATTGGCCTCCCCCAGCACCTTGACGATGTTGGTGATGTGGGAGGAGAAGGTGGACAGGGACTGCTCGATGGACTGCTCGTCCCCGATGTCCGCCAGGACTTTTTCGAAAATAGAAACCTGGCTGCCGTCGTCCACTGGCAGGTGCAGGCCGCACTGGGCCATGAGAGTGAGCAGGCCCGCCGTTTTCAGGGTGACCGTCTTACCGCCGGTGTTGGGGCCGGTGATGACCAGGGTGTCGAAGCTCTGCCCCAATTCCAGGTCGATGGGCACCGCCTTCTTCTTGTCCAGCAGCGGATGCCGTGCGTGGCGGAACACGAACCCGCCGTCCTCCACCAATTTCGGCTCCATGCCGTTCATCTGATAGGACAGCTTGCCCCGGGCAAAGATCAGATCCAGCGCCAGCAGCAGGTCGTAGTTCTGCAGGATGTCCTCCCGGAAGCTGGCCGCCTCTCGGGACAGGGATGCCAGGATGCGCTGGATTTCCGCCTCCTCCTTGGACAGCAGCTCCCGCAGCTCGTTGTTGGCCTTCACCGCGCCCATGGGCTCGATGAAATAGGTGGAGCCGGAGGCGGACACGTCGTGCACCAGGCCGGGGATGCTCCCCTTGAACTCCGCCTTCACCGGCACCACGAACCGGTTGGAGCGGATGGTGATGATGGCCTCCTGGAGGTACTTGGCGGAGGAGGAAGAGATGATGCGCTGGAGCACCTCTCGCGCCTTGCCGGAGGTGACACGGATTTTCCGACGCAGGTCGGCCAGTTCGGCGCTGGCGTTGTCAGCAATTTCATCCTCGGACAAAATGGCGCCGCTGATTTTTTCCTCCAAGTATTTGTTGGGGGTCAGGCTCTTAAAAATGCTGTGGATGCAGGTCTTCTCCTCCCCCACGCCGCTGTAGGACGCCACGTTCCGGGTGGTGCGCAGGACGGAGGCGATCTGCAATAATTCACGGGTGTTCAGCACGCCGCCCAGGTGGGCACGCTGCAAAGACGCCGCCACCGGATGCAGGTTGCTCAGGGCGGGGGCGCCGTGGATGTCCATCATCTTCCGTGCCGCGGTGGTCTCCTGGAGCAGCAGGTTCACCTCGCCCCGGTCGGTGCTGGGACGGATGTTCCGCACCCGCTCCCGCGTCTCATCGCTGACCGCTTGGGCGGCCAGCAGCTCCAGGACCGCTGGGAACTCCAGGGTCTGGAGGGATTTTTCCATTAAATCTGTCATAAGTACATTTCCTCATTCAAAGGTCACAGAGGTCTCCCTCTGACTTGCTTGTAAAACTCCAACGTGTGGAACCGCCGATCCATCTGGCTCAGCAAAAAACCCTCGCACACCTGCGCCAGCCGCCTCAGGGCGTCCGCCCCCAACCGGAAGGCGTACAGCCGCTTGCTGGGTGCTCCCACAATGTGCCGCAGGGCGGCCAGGCTGTCCGGACAGAGGGGCAGGGTCTCCCCAGCGCCTACTGGGCAGGTCTTGCAGTGCAGCACCCCTTCCCGCAGGTGGAAACAGGGCTGGCTGGGGTCAGGATTGCCGCAGATGGCGCAGCAGTCCACCATAGGTTCGTACCCGGCCAGGCACATGGCGCGCAGCTCGAAGGCAGCCTTGATGAGCGCCGGCGGGCGGTCTAGGGTTTCCAGGGCGTAGAGGGCGTTCAGGATGAGCGCCAACAGCTCCGGTACGGGCAGCTGCTCCGGGGCCAGCTGGTCGATGATCTCCGCAAAGTAGCAGGCCAGGGCATAGCTTTCCAAATCCTCCCGCACCCCCCGGAACTCCCGGTTGGTCACCGCCTCTTTCAGGCTCCACCGCTGGCGGTACTCGTACAGGGTCATCTCCGACCACACCAGCATCTGCGCCGCCGCCGAGATGCCCCCGCCCTTCTTGCGGCTGCCCCGGGCGGAGACAGTCAGCTTGCCCATGTCCTGGGTCAGGACGGTGAGGATCTTATCCGACTCCTTGTAATTCACTTCCCGCAGCACAAGCCCCTGGGTGGTCAACTGCATCTTGTCCCCTCCACACAAGTGGATGAGCGGCCGATTAAAGCCGCTCATCGCTGGTTCGTTTCTCTCGTCTGTCGTTGTCTCTCCGGTCACGGTGCTGCTCCCGGGCTTTGGCGAAATTGTACGCCTGGGGCAGACCGGTGCGCAGGAAGAGCTTCCACGCCGGGTCTGTCATGTTACCGCCTCCCGTTTCCCTTAGGATTCCCCAGGGCGGGGCGGTTCATGTCTGGCAATCTCTTACTGGTCGGAGTAGCCAAAGTTGTGGATGGCCGCCAGGTTGTCCCGCCAATTCTCCTTCACCTTCACCCAAGTGGTCAAGAACACCTTGGTGCCCATGAACCGCTCCATGTCCTTCCGGGCGGAGGTGGAGATGCGTTTGAGCATGGCGCCCTGCTTGCCGATGATGATGCCCTTGTGGCTGGCCTTTTCGCAGTAGATGGTGGCCTCCACGTCCACAATCTCGTTGTCCCGCTCGGAGAATCGGGTGATCTCCACCGCCGTCCCGTGGGGGATCTCCCGCTGGAGCAGGCGGAGCATCTTTTCCCGCAAAATTTCCGCCATCACCTGCCGCTCCGGCTGGTCGGTGGTCATGTCCTCTGGGAACAGCTGGGGGCCTTCGGTCAGGTAACCGGTGAGGGTGTCCATCAGCTCGGGCACCCCGTCCCCCTTCTGGGCGGACAGGGGTAAAATCGCATCAAAATCGAACTCCTGCTGATAGGCGTCGATGACCTCCAACAGCTTGTCCTTCTGTTCCAGTGTGTCGATCTTGTTGATGACCAGCACCCCCGGCACCTTCAGCGCCTTCATCCGCTCCATCAGCTGCAATTCCGGCGCGCCGGGCTTGGGGATAGGCTCTACCACCAATACGGCCGCGTCCACGTCGGTGATGCTGGCGCGCACCACCCCGTCCATGTACTCACCCAGCCGGTTCCGAGCCTTGTGGAGCCCCGGCGTGTCGGTGAACACGAACTGACAGTCCCCCCGGGTGACGATGCCGCAGATGCGGTTGCGGGTGGTCTGGGGCTTGTTGGTGACGATGGCGATCTTCTCCCCGACCAGTGCGTTGAGCAGGGTGGATTTGCCCACGTTGGGGCGGCCGACGATGGTGATGATTCCTGATTTTTTGACTTCCATATGATACCTCGATACCGTTCTCGTGAACGGGTCTTTTTTATCCTCTGGGCACGCCCATTTCGTTCATGATGGCCTCTTCCCGCGCCCGCATCTGCCGTTTCTGCTCGCCCTCGTCCATGTGGTCGTAGCCCAGCAGGTGCAGCACCGAGTGGACGGCCAGATAACCCAGCTCCCGCTGGATGCTGTGGCCGAACTCCTCCGCTTGCGCCGTCGCCCGCTCCAGGGAGATGACCATATCCCCCAAAGGCAGTCGGTGGGTGGCCGGGTCCAGCAGGTGCTCGTCCACCGGCGGCTGGCCGGCGGTCAGGTCGAACATGGGGAAGGAGAGCACGTCTGTGGGCGCGTCCACCTGGCGCTGTTCCAGGTTGATGCGGTGAATGCCCTCGTTGTCGGTGATGAGCACGTTGATCTCACAGGGCAGCGTCACGTGCTCCAGCTCCAGCGCCTTGGTGATGCACTGGCGCAGAAACTCCTCGTAGGGGAACGGGGCGTCCAGCTCCGATTCCAGCCAAATATCGTGTTCTACCATTACCCATTCCCCTTTCCGTTGGGTCGTTTTTTGGGCGGCGTGTTCCGCCGCTGCTCGTCCGCTTCGTATGCCTGGATGATGCGCTGCACCAGCACGTGCCGCACCACGTCGGAACCGGTCAGGCGGCAGATGGCGATGTCCTCCACCCCTTTCAGCACCCGCATGGCCTCCTTCAGGCCGGACACCTGGTCCCGGGGCAGGTCGATCTGGGTGATGTCGCCGGTGATGACCACCTTGGAACCGAAGCCCAGGCGGGTGAGGAACATCTTCATCTGTTCCCGCGACGTGTTCTGCGCCTCGTCCAGGATGATGAAGGAGTCATCCAGAGTGCGGCCGCGCATATAGGCCAGGGGCGCGACCTCGATGTTGCCCCGCTCCAGATATTTGTTGTAGGTCTCCGGCCCCAGCATCTCAAAGAGGGCGTCGTAGAGGGGACGGAGGTACGGATCTACCTTGCTCTGCAAGTCGCCGGGCAAAAACCCCAGCCGCTCGCCAGCCTCCACCGCCGGACGGGTCAGGATGATGCGGTTGACCTGCCGGGCCTTGAAGGCGGCCACCGCCATGGCCACAGCCAAATACGTTTTACCAGTACCGGCAGGCCCCACGCCCAGGGTGACCACGTTATTCTGAATGGCGCGGACGTAGGCGGTCTGACCCACCGTCTTGGCCTTGATGGGCTTCCCGGCGGCGGTGACGCAGACCACGTCCCGGGCCAGGTCGTTGACCTTCTCCTCCTGCCCTTGGAGCACCAGTTGGAGGACGTAGCGGATGTTCTGCTCGTTGATGGCCTCTCCCCTTGCGCCCAGGGCGAGAAGGGATTGGATGGTCTTCTCCGCATACATGACCTGCTCCGCTTCCCCGGAAATGCGCAGTTCTTCCTCTCGGATGACGATCTGCACGTGCAGTTCCCGTTCGATCAGGCGGATATTTTCGTCAAAGGGGCCGAATAAGCTGGCCGTGTCTTCCATTCGTTCCAAGCTAATGCTCTGTTCGATCACGCGATTCATCTCCTGTGTCTTGGGCGTTTTCTTCTTGTGCCTGCCCAGTCTCGCTCTCCCGCTCCAGCTCCACCGTCTTGCCGATCTCCTCGTTGCAGGACGCCTGGAGGGTCACGGTGAGCACGCCGTCCCGTTCCGATGCCTTCCACTCCTTGGAGAGCACCTCGCCTTCCCCCACCACCTTCTGGATGTCCGCTTCCAGGCGCTTCTTCAAATACGCCTCGGCGCGTTCCTTGGAAAAGGTGGATTGGGTCACTTGACGGCTGGTGTAAGTGGTCTTGAGCCAGCTCAGGGGGAGTTTCAGGCCGCCGGGCAGGGTCAGCGGGTATTCTGCATTTATTTTATCATAGTTGTCCAGGGAAATGCTACTCTTTCTATAAAAATTGATGCGCCGCCCCAGCACCCGCAGGGCGTACCGGTGCTGCATCGCCTCCACATCCCCCTTTCCGGTGGTTGTTAAGGGGATGGAACGCCGCAGCGTCCGCTCCGTCACCGCCCACACCTCACCGGCTGCCCGCACCTGCTCGCTGGACAGGATGGCGTCCGAGTCGCCAGACTTGTGGGTGACCAGGCCGGAGATGAGCACCTCGCCTTTCAGCACTGCGTCCCCGTTCTTCACCATCTTCTTGCCCCGTTTCGCACCGATCTCCAAAATCACCCCGTCCCGTTCCGCCACCACGTCCGCCGGAATGGTCAGGTCTTCAATCTTGGGTTTCTTGGGCGACTCCCGCACCACCACTTCCGCACGGACACCCTTGATGTTGATGGACAAGAACCCCACGTCCTCCAGCTCCAACAGCGCCCGGTTCACCAGCTCCCGCTCGTTGACGGACGGGCCATAGCTGCCGATGCCGAAGCCCAGGCGGCTGAGGGTGGCGCAAATTTCGGAGGTAGACACAGACTGGTTGCCGGTAACGTCAATGACCAGGATGAACTGGGACAGGATCAGCGCGGCGGCCACGGAGAGGGACAGGCCGATGAGCAGGGCGTAGCGCTTGCGGAAGCGCCCCACAAAGGCCGGGAACCCCTCCCGCCCCAGCTCGGTCACCTGGCACAGGCTGCGCTTGGCGGCTTCCACGGCGCGGCGGCGATCCTGTCCCGCCAGGGTGATGCGGAGGGTGTGTTCGTCCGGCTGCTCCACCTGCCAGAAGGGCAGGTTCTCGGCGGCGCAGATGTTCAAAAACCGCTCCGGGAACGCCCCCGTCAGCTCCAGGCGCACGGTGCCCCGGAGAAAATTCACGATCTTCTGCATGGCTCTCCCCCCTCACTCCAGCTGCACCGACCGGATGACCCCGGCCACCAGCAGGGCGTTGGCGCTCATGGACTGCAATTCCAGTCCGCTCCCCTGGATGCGCACCAGCAATTTCCCGCCGCTGACCACCACTTCATCCTCCCGATAGGACAAAATGCCCCGGTGGTTCTCCATCTGTAACTGACCGTTCCCGATCAGCTCGATGCGGGGCAGACCCGCCACGATATCCGCCGGCAGATCGAAGGTCTGCGCGGTTCTGGCTAAAAAACCCAGCCGTTGTTTTTGCTCCGACATCTCCATCCCCCCTGTTTCCATCGGGAAGGTTCGGGGGCAATTCGTCCCCTTCTTCCCCCCAGTTGCTCCCCTGTTGGGAACTTTTCCCCTGTGTTTTCGCCGGTTAGTCCTAGATATTGGACTCACAAAGTTTTTGAACACAACATCTTGCGTTTTGTTCTCGCTTCTGCTATACTTATGCACACAAGCAAAACCCTATGCGTCCGTCCCACCATCCCCGGCAGGCCGGGCGCTTTGGAATGATATGGAGGTTTTTCCCAGTGAAAGTAATCAAGCGAGACGGCCACACGGTGGATTTTGACCGGATGAAAATCGTTGTCGCCATCCAGAAGGCCAACGCCGCTGTGGACCCAGAATATCGCATCGACCAGGAGCGCATCGACGCCATCGCCGACGCAGTGGGCGCGCTGCACCGGCCCCGGCTGTTGGTGGAGGACATCCAGGATATGGTGGAACGGAAGCTGATGGAGAGCGGCAAGTACGAGCTCTCGAAAGCCTACATCCTCTACCGCTACCTCCGCTCCCTGGCTCGGAAGCAGAACACCACCGACGAGTCCATCCTCAGCCTGCTCCACAACACCAACAAGGAGATGGCGGAGGAGAACTCCAACAAGGACACCACCGTGGCCTCCACCCAGCGGGACTACATCGCCGGCATCGTCAGCCGAGACCTGACCCGCCGCATCCTGCTGCCGGAGAAGATCTCCAAGGCTCATGACGAAGGGCTGCTCCACTTCCACGACGCAGACTACTTCGTCCAGCCCATCTTCAACTGCTGCCTCATCAACATCAGCGATATGCTGGACAACGGCACCATGATGAACGGCAAGCTCATCGAAAGCCCCAAGAGCTTCCAGGTGGCCTGCACCGTCACCACCCAGATCATCGCCTGCGTGGCCTCCAACCAGTACGGCGGCCAGAGCGTGGACATCAGCCACCTGGGCAAGTACCTGCGGCGGAGCAAGGAGAAATTCCAGCGCAAGATTCTGGAGGCCGCCGGCGGGCAGATGGACGCGGAACTGCTGCACAAGCTGGTGGACGAGCGTCTGCGCACCGAGTTGTCCAACGGCGTCCAGACCATCCAATATCAGATCAACACCCTCATGACCACCAACGGTCAGTCCCCCTTCGTCACCCTCTTCCTCTACGTCCGGGACGACGACCCCTATGTGGAGGAGAACGCCATGATCGTGGAAGAGGTTTTGCGCCAGCGTCTGGTGGGCATCAAGAACGAGAGCGGCGTCTACGTCACCCCCGCCTTCCCCAAGCTGGTCTACGTCATCGACGAGAACAACAACCTGACCGGCGGCCGGTTCGACTACCTGACCAAGCTGGCAGCCAAGTGCTCCGCCAAGCGGATGTACCCGGACTACATCTCCGCCAAGAAGATGCGGGAGAACTACGAGGGCAACGTCTTCTCCCCCATGGGCTGCCGCAGCTTCCTGGCGCCCTGGAAGGACGAGAACGGCAACTACAAGTTTGAAGGCCGCTTCAACCAGGGTGTCGTCTCCATCAACCTGCCCCAGATCGGCTTAGAAATCCGGGGGGACATGGACAAGTTCTGGCCGGAGTTCGACCGTCGGTTGGAAATTTGCTACGAAGCCCTCATGTGCCGCCACAACGCCCTGAAGGGCGTCCGTTCCGACGTCAGCCCCATCCACTGGCAGTACGGCGCGCTGGCGCGGCTGGACAAGGGGGAGACCATCGACAAGCTGCTCTACGGCGGCTATTCCTCCATCTCCCTGGGCTACATCGGCCTGTACGAGCTGACCTACCTGATGACCGGCAAGAGCCACACGTCGGAAGAGGGTCAGGCTTTCGCCCTGGCGGTCATGAACCACCTGAACGAGACCGTCCAGCGCTGGAAGGCGGAGACCAACATCGGTTTCGCCCTCTACGGCACCCCCGCCGAGTCCCTGTGCTACCGCTTCGCCGAGATCGACCGGGAGCGGTACGGCACCGTTGAGAACGTCACCGACAAGGGCTATTACACCAACTCCTACCACGTGGACGTGCGGGAGGACATCGACGCTTTTTCGAAATTCCAGTTCGAGAGCCAGTTCCAGTCCATCTCCAAGGGCGGCTGCATCAGCTACGTGGAAGTGCCCAACATGAGCAACAACCTGACCGCCCTGGAGGACGTCATCCACTTCATCTACAACAACATCCAGTACGCCGAGTTCAACACCAAGAGCGACTACTGTCAGGTGTGCGGCTACGAGGGCGAAATCCGCATCAACGACAACCTGGAGTGGGAGTGCCCCGTGTGCGGGAATCGAGATCAGCGGAAGATGAACGTGGTGCGCCGCACCTGCGGGTATCTGGGTGAGAACTATTGGAACGTGGGCAAGACCAAGGAAATCCGTTCCAGAGTCATGCACCTGTGAGACGGGAAGGAGGCTGTGTTATGAATTACGCCACCATCAAAAAGCACGACATCGCCAACGGCCCCGGCGTCCGCGTCTCCCTCTTCGTCTCCGGCTGTACCCACCACTGTGAGGGCTGTTTCAACCCGGAGACCTGGGATTTCCAGTACGGCACCCCCTACACCCAGGAGACCGAGCTGGAGATTTTGGAAGCCCTGGCCCCCGACCACATCCGCGGCCTGTCCCTGCTGGGGGGCGAGCCGCTGGAACCGGAGCATCAGGCGGCGCTGCTGCCCCTGCTGCGGCGGTTTGTCAAGCTGTACCCGGACAAGACCATCTGGTGCTACACCGGCTACGACTTTGAACAGGATCTTTTGACCGGCCGGGTCGGCGACTGGGCTGTGACTCAGGAATTTCTGTCCTACCTGAACGTGCTGGTGGACGGCCCATTCATTTTGAAGGAAAAGGACATCACCCTCCGCTTCCGGGGCAGCCGGAATCAGCGGGTCATTGATGTCCCTAAGTCTCTCATCACTGACCAAGTCGTTTGGTGGGAGGACGAATTTGGAATCGGTATCCCCGATTGACCCTCAACTCCCTTACAGACAGCGTACACGAACCGTGTACGCTGTTTTCATATCCGTTCGCCCCTCACATATGCTTAACGTGAGGTGAACTGCCATGTTACTACGTCGATTCTCCCGCCCACTGACCTGGGCGCTGCCCTTAGCCCTCTGCGCCGGGCTATTGCTCCAACCAGACGCCGCCGCCCAGGCGGCCAAGAACGGGCTGCTGCTGTGCGGGAACCTGGTGGTGCCCGCCCTGTTCCCCTTCTTCATCCTCTCCTCCCTCCTGGTCTCCACCGGCGGCGCCGCTCGGTTCGGGCGGCTGCTGTCTGGGGTCATGGGGAGGCTGTTCCACCAGACTGGGGCCAGCGTTTCCGCGTTGGTGCTGGGGTTCCTGGGCGGGTATCCGGTGGGGGCGAAGACCGTCTGCACCCTGTACGAAGAAAAGCTGTGCGACCGCACCCAGGCGGAACACCTGCTCATGTTCTGCAACAACGCCGGCCCCGCCTTCATCCTGGGTGCCGCCGGCAGCGCCATCTTCCACAGCACCGCCGTCGGCTTCCTGCTCCTGGCCATCCAGATCACTTCCGCCCTCCTGGTGGGCTTCCTCTTCCGCCCCGCTCGTGGGGACGCGACCCTCACCCAAGCCCCCACCGACGCTCCCCGCCCCTTCAGCCGCTGCCTCACCGAGTCCGTCCAGCAGGCGGCCAGCGCTACGGTGAACGTGTGCGCCTTTGTCATCTTCTTCAATGTCGTCCTGCGCCTGCTGGACTGCTGCGGGCTGTTCGGCCTGTGCCGCTGGCTGCTGGCGCTGTGCCACTGTCCCGACGCCTGGCAGCTGCCCCTTTTGTCCGGCGTGTTAGAGCTGTCCAACGGGGTGGCGCTGCTGCCGGGCACGTCGGATGGACTCATCCCCGCCGCCTTCCTGCTCAGCTGGGGCGGGTGCTCCGTCCACTGCCAGACCCTGACCTTTCTCACCCAGCACGACCTGAACCTGCGCCCCTACTTCCTCGGCAAGCTCCTCCAAGGCTGCCTCTCCGCCGCCCTAGCCTGTCTGGCGCTGCGATTTTTGCCCCTGGCCCAGCGGACGCTGAATCCCACCCAACTGCCTCTGGAACAGCCGGTGGCGGGCGATTTCGGCGTGCCGCTGACGGTGGCCTGTGGGCTGGTGCTGGGGGTGTGGGTGCTGGATGGGTGGCTTTCGGGAAAAAACACTAGAAAACGACAGAAAAAACGAGTATAATAAGCGGTATCATGGATAGAAATTGAGGGATCATTATGCTGTTCCGAAAGGATATGGACCCCCGCTGCGCCTACTGCCAGCATGGGAGTGAACTGGACGAAGACCGGGTGCTCTGCCCCAAAAAGGGCGTCGTCTCCCCCGGTGACCACTGCCGGTCGTTCCGCTACGACCCCCTGCGGCGGAAGCCGCCGGAGATGGCGCAGTTGGATTTTTCCAAGTTAAGTCAGGAAGATTTCACCTTATAAGGGTAAAAAAAGATTGCATGGTCGCCCATGCAATCTTTTTTCGTCAGTGTGCCGTCTCCGCCCGCACCGGGTCTTCGTCCCGGAAGAGCAGGGAGATGCACCACAGAGCGGCCAGACCCACCAGCGCGTAGATGATACGGCTGACCACGCTGGTGGAGCCGCCGCAGATAAAGGCCACCAGGTCGAACTGGAAGAACCCGATCAGACCCCAGTTGATCCCGCCGATGATGGTCAGGATCAGAGCGATTTTATCAAACATAGGAAAAACCTCCCTTTGAACTCACAAAACCCGGCATAATCAGGCATCATTCCGCGTTTTGTGCTCTTACTTTGTCCAAACGGGAGAAAACTATGACTGCAAGTATTTTCCGCTCATCAGAACGCGCGCAGCGTTCCATCCTATTTGCGATAGCATGGAACGCTGCGTCCGTTTTTATTTGGTATCTTTTTCCGCCCCCTTGGGGCACTGCATCCCGTTGTTGTCGATGGTGTACTCCCCCTGATACACCAGCTCGGACACGGTGCAGAGGGTGTAGCCGTCCTTTTGCAGGGCTTCGATGATGCCGGGCAGCGCCTCCGGGGTGTGGATGGCGGCGTTGTGGAAGAGGATGATGCTGCCGGGGACCACGTTCTTCATCACCCGCTGGGTGATCTCCGGCGCGGTGATCTCCTTCCAGTCCAAGCTGTCCACATTCCACTGGATGGGCTCCATGCCGATGGAACGGATGGTGCGGATGGAGTTGTTGTCATAGTCTCCATAGGGGCAGCGATGGAATTTGGGGGCGGTGCCGGTGATGGCTTCAATTTTGCTGTTGCAGTCCTCCAGCTCCTGCCGAATTTGTTCGCTGCTGCACTGGGGCAGGTGGGGGTGGGTGCTGGAGTGGTTCTCAATCTCATGACCGGCGTCGGAGAGCGCTTTCACCGACTCCGGATATTTGTCCACCCACTGCCCCACCAAAAAGAAGGTGGCCTTCACGTCATAGCGCCCCAAAATCTCGATGAGCTCCTCCGTGTCCTCGTTGCCCCAGGCGGCGTCGAAGGTCAAGGCCGCCCGCTTTTCCCCGTTGTCCTGGACGTAGTAGATGGGCAGCTCTCGCTCGGTGGCGGCGGCGCCCACGGCGGCGGGATTGCTGACCACGCCGAACATGGCGATGGCCGCAGCGGCGCAGCCTGCCACCATGAGCCACCGGCGGCGAAACACAACCATTTTCATAACCAATGAACCTCCCTATCTCGGTTTCTACATAGTATGCGCCTGCCAAGGAACTATGCCCGGTTTTGCCGGTCTGCCCCGGGAAAATCGGGGAAAATCCGCACTTTTTTCGTCACTTTGCCCAGTTTCGCCCCGCCTTCCCATGACCGATTTCCCCTTGACGCTGTTGCCCTTCCGCTATATAATTTTTAATATCGGGGAGAATTTCCTTTCCCTAATTTCTGTCACAGAAGGAGTCCGCCATGAAGCCCGTTTGCCCCCTTCCCCCACGCCTGTTCCGCCCGCCGGAGCCGGTGCAGACCGACAGCCGTTCTGGCTGGCGCTTCCAGATCTGGGCGCCGGAGGCGGCCGCTGTCTCCGTGGCCGGGGACTTCCAAGGGTGGCGGACAGACCGGGATTTTCTGACCCGCACCCAGGACGGCCTGTGGGAGGGCTTCGTGGCCAACGCCCAGGTGGGCGACCTCTACAAATACGTCCTCCACGACGCCCAAGGCACCGCCCACTACTGCGCCGACCCCACCGCCTCTGCGGTGGAGCCGCTGCCGGGCACGGCAGGACGCCTGTGGGACCCCTCCGGCTACCGCTGGCAGGACGCCCCGTGGCTGGCCTTCCGGCAGCAGACGAACGTCTCACGCCCCACCCTGCTCTGTCCCATCGACTTGACCCAACAGCCGCCGGACGGCTATCGCACCTTCGTGCCCACCCTGAAACGGCTGGGCTGCACCGGCGGGGTGTTCTCGTTGGGACTGGGACGGCGCACGGCCTTCTTCGCCCCCTGCGTTGGGTGGCGGCCGGAAGAATTGATGCGCTGGGTGGACGCCTTTCACCAGGCGGGGCTGAGCGTGTTGCTGGACTGGAACGCCACCGACTTTTCCGAAGCCTACAGCGCCTTCCTGGCCACGGAGGGCTGCCCCAACCAGTTGGACTGGAGCCGTCCCCACCTGCGCCGCTTCCTGCTGGACTGCGCCCAATTTTGGCTGGGCACCTACCACCTGGACGGCCTGCGGGTGGTCATCGACGACCCCCGGTTCTTCTTCCCCGGACGGGACGCGCAAGGGTTCCTGTCCCAGCTGGCGGAGGTGTGTCCGGCAGGCGGGTTGTTCCTGCGGACGCCCTTTCCCTTGGAAGACGGCATCGGACAGGCAGAGCAGTCCGCCCAGCCCCTGGCCGACCTGTTCCTGCACAAGACCTGGGAGTGCTCAGACCGCCTGACCGCAGGTGGGTTGCTTACCTACCCGGACTTCCCTGACCCGGCCTGCTACCTGGCCTATCTGGCCCTGCCCGGCGGGAAATGCACCCGGTTGGACGCGCTGTCCCGCCCCGTGCTGCAACAGGCACACCGTTGCTATCTGTCCCACCCAGCCCTGTGGCCCCAAGGCTCCTTCCGCTGGGCCCATCGACCGACGGAGGCGCTGCCGGTGCTGGCCTTTTGGCGGGGGGAGGAAGTATTGTGCCTGTGCAACCCGACGGATGCGGCGTTCGCCCTGCCCATCCACACCACACGAACGCTCCGGCTGTGCTACCAGTGCGGCGCGGAACGGAACCCTATGTTTTCCGCTGTTCCTGAGCGGCTGTCTGATGGGGACGTGATACCAGTTCCCCCTGGGACGTGCCTGCTCTTTGACCATACGCCTGACCGGACTGCCGGGACAGGCTGAGATTGAGGTGGATCGCTGATGAAAAAAGAATGTATCTCCATGCTGTTGGCTGGCGGCCAAGGCAGCCGGCTGTACGCCCTGACCGAACACAACGCCAAGCCCGCCCTTCCCTTTGGCGGGAAGTACCGCATCATTGACTTTGCCCTCTCCAACTGCGCCAACTCCGGCATCGACACGGTGGGGGTGCTGACCCAGTACCGCCCGCTGAAACTGAACTCCTACCTGGGCAACGGACAACCCTGG
Organism: uncultured Oscillospiraceae bacterium; assembly: GCA_934597165.1. Classification (GTDB taxonomy): domain Bacteria; phylum Bacillota; class Clostridia; order Oscillospirales; family Oscillospiraceae; genus Onthomonas. Next base: position 11,740 of record CAKTQP010000014.1, on the reverse strand, counting down.
GACTTAGACCGCTCCGACGGCGGCGTTCACGTCCTCCCGCCCTACGTCACCTCCGGCGACTCTGGCACCTGGTACAAGGGGACGGCCAACGCCATCTATCAGAACATCGGGTTCATCGACCTGTATGACCCCCAGTACGTCCTCATCCTCTCCGGCGACCACATCTATAAGATGGACTACGCCAAAATGCTGGAGTACCACAAGGAGACCGGCGCCGACGCCACCATCTCCGTGCTGGAGGTGTCCATGGACGAGGCCAGCCGATTCGGCATCATGAATGTGGACGACCGCGACCAAATCTGCGAGTTCGAGGAAAAGCCCGCCCACCCCAAGAGCAACCTGGCCTCCATGGGCGTGTATCTGTTCACCTGGGAGAAGCTGCGGCAGTACCTCATCCAGGACGAGGCCGACCCGGCGTCCAGCAACGATTTTGGCAAGAACATCATCCCCACCATGCTGGAGCAAGGCGAAAAGCTGTTCGCCTATCGGTTCCAGGGCTACTGGAAGGATGTGGGTACTATCACCTCCCTGTGGGACGCCAACATGGATCTGCTCTCCCCCACCAGCGGCATCAACATCTACGACACCAGCTGGCCCATCTACACCCACAGTGCGATCTTACCCGCCCAGTTCATCGACTCGGACGCGGTGCTCTCCCACTGCCTGGTCACCGACGGGTGCGAAGTCCATGGCACCATCGAAAACTCCGTCCTCTTCCACTCGGTCACCGTGGAGCCGGGCGCCACGGTGCGCTACTCCATCCTCATGCCGGGTGCGACGGTCAAAGCTGGCGCCGCGGTAGAATACGCCATCGTGGGCGAGAACACCACGGTGGGCTGTGACGCTTCCGTTGGCAACCCGCCGGACGGCTCCGACGACTGGGGGGTCGCCGTGGTGGCGGCGGACGTGGCCGATGGACAGGTCATCCCCGCCAACGCAATGTATTCTGAGAAGCAGAAAGGAGCGGTTTTGGGATGCTGAATAATGTACATGGTCTCCTGTTCACCCAGAACAACATCTATCACCTGCGGGAGCTGACCGAGCCTCGCTGCCTGTCCTCCATCCCCTTCGGCGGACGGTTCCGGATGATCGACTTCATGCTCTCCAACCTGGTCAACGCCGGCGTCTCTGATGTGGGCGTGCTGCTCCAGGCCAAGTATAAATCCCTCTTAGACCATCTCGGCTCCGGCAAGGACTGGGATCTAGCACGCCACAGCGGCGGTCTCCACCTGCTGCCCCCCTACTCCCTGACCAACGGGGAGAATCCCCGGATGTTCCGGGGGCACATGGACACGTTGTCCGACATCCTGCCCTACTTACGGGAGATCCGCCAGGAGTACGTCCTCATCGCCGACGGGGACATCGCCCTGAACCTGGACTTGGAGGACGTGTTCCAGCAGCACGTCGAGAATCACGCGGACATGACCCTGGTCTGTTCCCCCCGCTACACCGGGGACCCTCCCGCCACCGTCTATTTCAAGGTAGGCGACGACCAGACCATCACCGACGTCATCCAGTGCCCCAGCCAGCCCACCGGCGTGGAGTACCTGAACATCTTCCTCCTGTCCAAGGAGCTGCTCCTGCGCCTGGTCAGCGACTGCGCCACCCATCGCCTCTACTCCTTCCGCAACGACCTGCTGCCCAAGCTCCATCATCACCTGAAACTCTCCGCCTACGCCTACGACGGCTTCGTCACCCGCTGCACCTCGGTGGCGTCCTACTACGACAGCAGCATGGCGCTGCTCCAGCCGGAGGTGCGCCGTGATCTGTTCGGTCTGGAACGCCCCATCCGCACCCGGGAGCGGAACGAACCCTCCAGCTACTACGCCCCCGGCTCGGTCTGCCGCAACTCCCTGGTGGCAGACGGGTGCATCATCGAGGGGACGGTGGAGAACTCCATCATCTTCCACAACGTCCGTGTGGGCAAGGGTGCCGTCATCCGGGACTCCATCCTGTTCCAGAACACCGTCATCGGCACCGACGCCCAGCTGCGCTACGTCATCACCGACAAGGACGTGACGGTCGGCGCAGGCGCTGTGTTGAACGGCGCCGCCCATCATCCCTTCGTCCTGGCCAAGGGCAGCACCGTCTGACCGTTTTTCCACCCACCGCATTCCAGAAAGGCTGGTGTCTCTATGCAACTTTTCTTCGCCGCATCCGAAGTGGCTCCCTTCATCAAGACCGGCGGTCTGGCCGACGTGGCCGGTTCCCTGCCCAACGCCCTGGCCAAGCTGGGGCATGACGTGCGGGTGATTTTACCCCTCTACTCCGCCATCCCCGCCAAGTGGCGGCGGCAGATGACCTTCTTGAAGCGCTTCCACTTCCCCCTGAGCTGGCGCAACGCCTACTGCGGCCTGTTTTCCTTGGAATATCAGGGGCTGACCTACTATTTCATCGACAACGAGTACTATTTCAAACGGGAGGGTCTCTATGGCCAGTTCGACGACGGCGAGCGGTTCGCCTACTTCTCCCGCGCCGTGGTGGAGGTGCCCGTCCAGCTGGGCTGGTCGCCGGACATCATCCACTGCAACGACTGGCAGACCGGTCTGGTGCCCGTCTACCTGCTGGAAGCCCGTCACCGGGAACCGCTCCTGAAACACACCAAGAGCGTCTTCACCATCCACAACATCGAGTACCAGGGTCGGTTCGACCGGAACATCCTGGGGGACGTGCTGGGGTTGGATGAGAGCTATTTCCGGGAGGATATGCTGTCCTACTACGGGGACGTGAACCTGGTCAAGGGCGCCATCTACGCCGCAGACTACATCACCACCGTCTCCCCCACCTACGCCAAGGAGCTGCAATACGCCTTCTACGCCCACGGCCTGGAAGGGGTCATCGCGGACAACTATCACAAGTTCACCGGCATCCTGAACGGCATCGACATGGTACACAACGACCCGGCCAACGACCCGTTTTTGCCCGCCCCCTACTCCGCCGCTGACCTGTCCGGCAAGGCGGCCTGCAAGGCGGCGTTACAGGAGAAGCTGGGGCTGGACGTGAATCCAGACGTGCCCATCATCGCCTGCATCTCCCGGCTGGTGGCGCACAAGGGGTACGAGCTGGTCACCGCCGCCTTCCCCAAGATCATGGAGCACAACGTCCAGTTCGTGGTGCTGGGCACCGGCGACTGGGGCATCGAATCCTTCTTCCGCATGGCCGCTCAGGAGTACCCCGGCCGGGTGTCCGCCAACCTGATGTACTCGGCGGAGCTGGCATCCCAAATCTACGCCGGTGCCGACCTGCTCCTCATGCCCTCCATCGCCGAGCCCTGCGGTCTGTCCCAGATGATCGCCATGCGCTACGGCACCGTCCCCATCGTTCGCCTCACCGGCGGCCTCAAGGACAGCGTCCCCGCCTACAACCCCACCACCGGCACCGGTCTGGGCTTCACCTTCGGCAGCATCACCCCCGGTGACCTGCTGGGCGCCATCGACCGCGGTTTGGAGGTCTACGAAAACGACCGCCCCAACTGGATCGGGCTGATGGAGCGTGGCATGACCACGGATTTCAGCTGGGATCAGTCGGCGACGGCCTATGAAAAGGTATACAACCAAGTAATTCGGTAGGTTGTTGGACAAAAAAATTCCCCCTAGTGCTTTTTCATTCACAGAGGGAACATATCTTCTCTTTATTCATTTGTTGTCTCCTTGCAGCTTTGTTTTTTCACCCCATCTGCTTCCGCTGCAATTGCAGGCGATCTGCGATCATGGCGATGAATTCGCTGTTGGTGGGTTTGCCTTTGGCGTTGCTGACGGTGTAGCCAAAGTATTTTTGCAGGGTCTCGATGTCGCCCCGATCCCACGCCACTTCGATGGCGTGTCGGATGGCGCGCTCTACTCGGGAGGCCGTGGTGTCAAAGCGCCGCGCCACTTCCGGGTAGAGCACCTTGGTCACTGCGTTGATGACCTCCATGTCCTCTACGGCGATGATGATGGCCTCCCGCAGATACTGATAGCCTTTGATGTGTGCGGGTACGCCGATCTCGTGGATGACCGAGGTCACCAGGGTCTCCAGGTGCTCGTTGTTGGACGGTGCTGCCGGGCTGAACTGGTAGAGCTGGTGGATGCGTTCCGCCACCAGTTGACTGGAGCAGGGCTTCATGATAAAATAGTCCGCCCCGAACTCAGCCGCCCGCAGGGTCACGCGGCCCCGTATATAGGCGGAGTAGATGACGATCATGGGGCGTTTCCGCTCCTGCTGACTCTGACTCACCTGCTCCAGTACCTCCAGACCGTCTATGCCGGCCAACACCAGGTCCATGATGATGATATCCGGCTCTGTCTTTTCGATCAGCTTGATCGCGTCCTCTCCGTTTCCTGTGCTCCCGATCACCTCCAATGACTGCTCTTGTTCCAGATCCTGCTCTAAGGCGATCCGGCTGTCTTCATCCGCATCCGCCAGCAAAATCTTCAATGTACTCATTCAGTTCATTCTCCTTTTCCACAAACTACCGCTGTCCTTCGACAGCGTTGTGTACCTCCCTCGGTACAGCAATAATTTACCATATATTCACTGAATTTTCAACCCTAAATTTCCAAAAAATAGAATTTTCGTTCTATGCCTTTCGCCAAGATTCGACATATGTGCAATTTTTCTTGCATTTGCAGGCGGGAGGGAACCATTTTTTCACGGCAAAACAGTGGAATTCTCCGCTTTTTCCCGTGTTTTTTGTATATTCCTTTTTGTATATACCACGTGTATATACCGCTCATTGCATATGTATATACCACCCATTTGACAACCACGAGGAGGTTACTATGGAAGCTATGACCACAAAACGCAACCAACTCCGCGCCCAGCAGCTCATCCAGGCACTGCAGCAGCGGAACATGGAAGCGAGCTACGCCGCCACCAAAGAGGAAGCCCTGGAACAGGCTCTTGCCTGGATCCCCAAAGGCAGCCGCATCGGCTGGGGCGGCTCGGTGAGCATCGACGCCATCGGCCTCAAGGACGCGGTGCGCCAGGGCGACTACCAGGTCATCGACCGGGACACCGCCGCCAACGCGGAGGAGAAGGATGCCATGTACCGCCGGATCCTCTCCGACTGCGACTACTTCCTCACCAGCTCCAACGCCCTCTCCCAGGACGGCGTGCTGGTGAACATCGACGGCACCGCCAACCGCCTGGCGGCCATGTGCTACGGCCCCCGGCACGTGCTGTACGTCGTGGGCATGAACAAGGTGGTGGCCACCGCCGAGGACGCCCTCCGCCGTGTTCGGAACGAAGCCGCTCCCATCAACGCCATGCGCTTCGGCCTCAAGACGCCCTGCTCCAAGACCGGCTGCTGCTACGACTGCAAGTCGCCGGACACCATCTGCTGTCAGATCCTGTTCACCCGGTACAACCACGTGCCTGGGCGGGTGAAGGTCATCTTGGTGGATGACGCCCTCGGCTACTAATTTCGACAAAATGCAAGCATTTTGTCGAGGTTGCAGCCGGGTGCATGCACTCGCTACGCTCGCACACTTACCCGTCTGAGAAGAGAAAAAACTGACGTACACGCCGCCAGTTTTTTCAGATTAGAATTTATTCCGGCATCCTGCCGGAACTCTGCGAGGCATAACAGACCAAAAAAACCACGGTATTTTGTACCGTGGTTTTTTCTTAGGCTTGTGCCGTTTTCTGCGATTGTTTCGCCTGTTTTTCCCGCTGCTTCTGCGCCCGTTTGGCCTGGTCCTTTTTGACCATGTTGTCAAACTGCTCCGCGCAGACGTTCCAGCTGTCATAGGCGTTGTCGCCCCGGTGGTCAACCAAGACGCCCTTGTCCGCCAGGAAATTGCCCAGGTAGTTGGTGACCTTCTGAGCGCCGTTGTAGTTCAGGTGGTCGCCCTTGTCCTTGCTGTCCGTCTTCCAGTCGATGGGCACCTGCTCCCGGAGCATATTCAAATCCACGTACTCCACCCCCAGCTCCTCCGCCAGCTTGGAGACACCGTTGTGCCGTTTGGCGTTCCAGTTCTTGGTGCTGGGTGTGCTCAACAGGATGAGCTGCGCGTCGTGGTCGGCGCAGAACTGGGCGATACGCTCTACATACCGCCGGTTCTTGGCGCTGACCTTTTCCGTCTTGTCCGACGGCTTCATGTACTTGGATGTGGACGCGCTCTTGACGTTGGTGCGGTACCAATAGCCCTTGTTGACCTCCATGTGGTTGTAATTGACCGTGAAGTCAAAGTCCCGCAGGGTCAGGCTCTTCCACCGGTTGTGGTAGCGGAAGACGGGCAGGAATTTCTCCAGGGAGTGCCGGAGGGAGTAGGAAAAGGTGATCTTCCGATAGAGGGCGTTGGTCTCTAAAACGACCACCTTAGGGGACTGGCAGTCGAACGCCCGTTCCATCAGCTCCTCCGAGTAGCACAGACGCTGGGCGTGGCTGCCGCAGATGTAGGAGGTGATGCCCTGCTGCTGCCACAGCTGGATGGGGATGATGGAGCTATAGCTCTCGCTGTCCCCCAGCACCAGCACGTCGATGCTATTGGCAGGCTCCCCCAAAAAGCCCATGGCGGTGGGGTCCTTTATCCCCGCCTGGGCGGAATTATCCTTGGGGTTGACCACGAAGGACAACAGGAACAAAATGGCCAGCAACCCAGCCAGAAAGGCGACGATGACGCCGGTATGTTTCAAAAAGCTGCGCATGGTCTGCCCTCCTTAAAAGTTCGCATAGATGGGACTGAGGGGGGTGTACCCCAGGCCGTATGCGCCGAAGATGATGAGGAAGAGCACCCAGGCGTACATGACCGCCCAGCGCACCGCTACGTGCCGCTCCGCCAGCAGCTCCCGCACCACGCAGCCCCGTTCGTTGAGCATACTGATGCCCCAAACCAGCACCAGCATGACCGCCACCACCAGGAAATCAAGCCCGTCGATGCTCAGCTTGCCCAGGAGGGCGGCGTCGATAGAGTCGAAGTGGAAGTCGGTGACGATCTTGCCGAACATGGCAAGCCCCGCCTTCAGGCTGGTGGCGCGGAAGAACAGTTCGCCGATGATGACCAGGATGGTGGTGCGCACCATCTGGAAGAGGCGATAGGGGAAGCTATTGTTGTCCAGGTGCACCTTGGCGAAGAACTGGTTGGCCAGCGGGGTGATCATGTTGCCGCCCAGGATGAGGACGAAGTGATACATCCCGAAGAACACGTAGCTCCACGCCGCCCCGTGCCACAGGCCGTTGCTGAACCAGACGCAGAAGAGGGCGATGGAACCGGCCACCAGGGGGCCGTAGTGGTTGCCCAGCTTCTTGCGGTACTTGCTGGTCATGGCCTTCATGCGCTTGGACATGGTGACCGGGTAGAAGATGTAGTCCTTGAACCAGGTGCCCAGGGTGATGTGCCAGCGCTTCCAGAACTCGGAAATACTCTTGGAGAAGAAGGGGCGCTGGAAGTTCTCCGGCATTTTCACCCCAAAGATCTCCGCCGTGCCCATGACCGCATCCATGGTGCCGGAAAAGTCCATGTAGAGCTGGATGGTGTAGCACACGGCTGCGATGGCGATGACGCCGCCCTGGTACTGGCCGTAGTTGGTAAACACCGCGGTGATCATCAGGTTCAGCCGGTCGGCCACAATGAGCTTCTTGGTCAGGCCATACAGGATGCGCAGGAACCCGGAGGACAGGTTGTGCCAGGTGATGGGTCCCACGTTCCAGAGCTGCTCCGCCGTGTCGCTGTAGCGACAGATGGGGCCTTCCACCAGCTGGGGGAAGAAGCTCATGAACAGCGCCAGTCGTCCAAAATTGGTCTCCGCCGGGATGACCCCACGGTAGACGTCCACCGCGTAAGCCACGCCCTGGAGGGAGAAGAAGGAGATGCCGATGGGCAGCAGGAAATGGGGCACTTTCATCCGCACCCCAGCGCCCACAGCGGCCAGGACTGCGTTGACGTTAGCGGCGAAGAAACCGGAGTATTTCAGCACCAGCAGACCGCCGATGTGGAGCAGGATGGCCGCCAGCACCACCTTCCGCTGCCGCTTCTGGTACACCAGCTTCAGCGCCTTTCGCTCCGACCGCTCCACCAGCTTCACCTGTGCCTTCTGCTCCTGCTGGATGGCGGTGAGCCGCTTGCCCACGTAGTACATGACCGCCGTGGACGCCAGCAGGTACACCACCAGTCCCCCGCTGATGAGCCAGAAGAAGCCGTAGCTGGCCGCCAGCAGCCACCAGCGCCGCCACTTCTGAGGCAGGATGCTGTAGACCACCAGCACCGCCGGCAGGAAGAGCACCAGATAGATGGGGGAAAAGTAGGACGTGAGCCCCGCTGCCTTCCCGGCTAGGAGGAAGGTTGGAAGGGTCATTTAGTCTACCTCTTCCAGCCGCTGGATCATCTTCCACATGGCCTTTGCGGAGTTGAAGTTGGCGGGGATGATCTCCACGGCGGGGATGGTGATGTCGTACTCATCCTCCAGCTCCGCCACCAGGGCGATGATGGACAGGGAGTCCAAAAAATGTCCGTCGATGAGGTTTTCGCATTCCTTATAGTTCACGCCAGGCTGGATATCCTCCAAAATCTCGTACAGTCTTTCCATCATTCATACATCCTTTCCGTAATTTGGTTGATTTAAGGTGGCCGTGTCAAATGCCTTCCGCACTTGGACCGCAGTGCCATTTTCCAACAGCAGATAGACCGCCGGAATGTCACGGCTGAGGAACAGGGAGATGCCCTCAGTCATGCAGTAGGCTCCGGCGTTTTCAAAGGCCAGCACGTCGCCCAGCGCCAGGTCGGGCAGCGGGCTCTGCTTGGTCATCACATCGTTCATGCTGCACAGCGACCCGCAGATGTTCCACTGGTCGGTGGCTGGCAAATCTTCCTTGCCGCACACGTGGAAGAAGGGCTGCTTCATGGCCATGTGCTGGCCGAAGTACACCAGGTGGTGCATCCCGCCGTCCACCAGGGCGTAGTTCTGCTCCTGGTTCCGCTTCAGGTCCACGATGTGGGTGTAGTAGGTGCCGCAGGAGGCGGCGATGCTGCGACCCAGCTCCAGAGTGACCTTGGGGTGGTGGGTCATGTCGTGCAGCAGTTCGGAGAAGCCGGACAGCAGTTCCGCCTCGTCCAGCTCGTCCGACTGGAAGTAGCTCACCGGGAAGCCAGGGCCGTACTCCAGCTCCTGCGCAACAAACCCGTACTTTTCTTCCAGCAGGGTCAGCAGGTCGTCCAGCTTCCCCACTTCCCGTTTCAGCTTTTTCAGAGAGGTCTTCTGGGTGCCGGAGAAGAACTGGATGCCCAATAAATCGACCTCCGGCGTCTCCCCTCTCCGGGCGACGATGGCTTCGATGTCCGCCTTGTTGATGCCGAACTGACTCCCGTTGGTCAGCCGCAGCAACAGGGGCAGCGTGCGGCCGTACTCCTTCGCCAGCCGGCGGAACAGCTCGTATTGCTCCAGGGACTCCACCGTGTAAATGGGGTGGAACCCGGGGTCGGCCACCATGGCCTCCATGACCTCCGGCGTCTTGTACACGCCGGAAATGACCATGTTCTCGCTGGGCACCCCCACCCCACGGCAGATCTCCGCCTCGCCGGGGGAGCAGATCTCGAAGCGGTGGATGGTGTCGATGAGCTCCTTGGTGATGAAGGTGTTGGCCTTCACCGCGTAGCACAGCACCACCTCCGGCGGCAGTGCCGCCTGCAAGTGGGCGATGCGAGCTTTGAGCTTCCCTATGTCGAAGACATAAAAAGCAGTTTTGTTCTCTTGTAACAGACGATTTAAAGCCTGATTCACTTTTTCTTTCCTCCTACCAGCGCTTCCAGCTGCTTGCGGTCAATTTTCCCGTTCTTGGTCAGGGGCATTTCCTCCACCTTCCGCAGGAACCCGGGTATCATGAACACCGGCAGCGTGGCCTTCATGGCCTCGTGGAGCTGATCCTTCTCGATGGTGCCCACATAGAAGCCCTTCAGGCGGGATTTCTTCTCATCGAACAGGCAGCAGCACCGTTCCACCCCGTCGATGGCGGAGATGGCGCGCTCAATTTCTTCCAGCTCGATGCGGTGTCCCATGTACTTGATCTGAAAGTCCTTCCGGCCGCTGAACACCAGTTCCCCGTTCTCGTCGTACCGCGCCAGGTCGCCGGTGCGGTAGATGAGCTCCGGATAGCAGGGGTTCAACGGGTTCTGGACGAAGTGGGTGGCCGTCTGCTCCGGCGCGCAGTAGTAGCCCAGCGCCAGGGCGGTGCCGCGGACGCAGAGCTCACCGATGGCGTCCGACTGGGTAATTTTCTGGTTCTGCTCGTCCAGCAGGAACACGTCCTCGTTGGGGAAATGCCTGCCGATGGGGATGCCACCGGCGTAGTCCCGTTCCGGCTGGAGCATATGATAGGTGCAGTTGCAGGTGATCTCCGTGGGGCCGTACAGGTTCACGAACATCGCCTCCGGCAGGTGCTCCCGCCAACTGCGCAGGTGCTTCAGAGGCATCACTTCCCCGCTGAACAGCACCTTGTCCACCGTGGTCGGGGTCTTGTAGTCCAGGCCGTGGAAGGTGCTGACCAGGCATAGGGCGGAGACCGCCCAGATGAGGGTGGTCACCTGGTGGTCGCACAAGAAGTCCAGCAGCTGCACCGGCGCGGAGAACAGTCTCCGAGGGACGATGACCAGGGTGGCGCCGGTCTTGAGGGCAGAGTAGATGTCCTTCACCGACACGTCGAAGTCGAAGGGCGCCTGGTTGGCGATGATGTCCCGTTCCGTGATGTGGAACAGCTGGGTGAAGCAGTCGATAAAGTCCACGATGCTCCGGTGACAGACCACGATACCCTTAGGGGTGCCAGTGGAACCGGAGGTGAAGTTGATGTACACCGGGTCGGTGTCGATGGCGGCGTCCTGGGCGGCTGCCAATGCGGCGGGGTCCTCTTCTGCCTCCCGCAGCTCCTCCACCGTGAGCAGCTCCGCCGTGGGGAAGATGTCCGCGGCAGCGTCCTTCAAGTCGGCGCTGGTGACCACGATCCGTGCCTGAAGGACGGACTGGATCTGCTCCAGGCGGCTCTTAGGCAATTCGGGATTCAGGAGGGAGTAAAAACTGCCGGCGTAGAGGGTGCCGAAGAAAACGGTCAGGGCGTCCACGCCCTTCTCCATATAAACCATCACAGGGGTGCCGCGCTCCACCTTGGGCACCAGGGCGCTGGCAATGCGTCGGCTGGTGGCGCGCAGTTCCTGGTAAGTACACTGCTGATGTTCGTCGATGACCGCAGGCTTCTGCGGGTAGGTTGCTGCGCTCTCTTCCAAGTAGCGCAAAACAGTTGCTGCCATGGGAAAGCTCCTTTCTGCTGTGCTTTGAGAAGCTGTTTTGCATCTTTGATCGGCATTGTCCATTATAGGGAGAAATTCTTAAGAAGTTGTCAGCAAACAGTTTAAGAATTTTGAAAGCACTGTTTACAATCCCCATCGGAATTGTCACAATTTTATGTGAAAGGTGACAATTTCGTGAAAAAGTGCCCACAACCAGTCCAATTTGCCGGAAAACGCTCGTTCCCCTATCTTAAGATTTGCCTTCTACATAAGATACCGTTCAGATCACTGAAATGTTGCAGCGATACGAAAAAAACTTACGCTTCCGCATAGAAAAAGAACAATCGAAGTCAGCCTTCGATTGTCTTCCGTCGAGCCATCTCAAGTGATTGCCATTATTATACCAGATTTTCGTCTCTTTGGCAATGGGAACCGCATCATACCCAGGAATTGGCCCCCTCCCTCCCGGGCAAAAGAAAACCCCTCAACCGGTCTCCCAGTTGAGGGTATTCATGTTGGCACTACCAATTTTCCCGGGCCGTCGC
>CAKTQP010000013.1 GCA_934597165.1 uncultured Oscillospiraceae bacterium | reverse complement strand
ATACACTTGCTCTCAGCAGAGTTTCGCCGTCGCGAGACGGTGAAATAAAGTGCAATCCCAAAATTCCAAGGACATGCACCTTGGAATTTTGACTGCTCAGCCTAGCAAGTGCCGCAGCGTTAAGGCGAATGTGCCAGTGGCACATTCGGTAGCGTAGGCGCCGTCTGTTTCAGACGGCGAGGGGCGATGAAGCTGAGCTACACTTCCCGGCTGCATCTCGAAAAAATGCTTGCATTTTTTCGACAAAAGGAGCGGTTTGCCCGCTCCTTTCGATTGCACAAGAGAAATTACAGCTTGGTCTTGACCTTTGCAGCCTTGCCAACACGGCCACGCAGGTAGTACAGCTTTGCACGACGCACCTTGCCCTTGCGGACGGTTTCCACCTGGACCACGTTGGGGGAATGCACGGGGAAGACCTTTTCGACGCCGACGCCATAGGAGATACGACGGACGGTGAAGGTTTCGTTGACGCCGCCGTGCTTCTTGGCGATGACAGTGCCTTCGAAGATCTGGATACGCTCTTTTGCGCCTTCCTTGATCTTGATGTGGACGCGGACGGTGTCACCGATGCGGATGACGGGTGCTTCTGCCTTGACGTTCTGGTCGTTCAGAACTTTGATCAGATCGGTTTTCATGGATGTTCCTCCTGTTTTTTATAGATGGTCATTAGGCAAAGTTGAGCCCGTCCTATGGTGTCGCGGACGGCAATCCCAGAGGACCACCCTTTATTCAACTGGTCTAATATACCACATTTCCGACCCGATTGCAACCGTTTTCACCGAAAAACTTTCCCTTCCCCGTCGAATATCTCGTTCCGGTGATAGCGGACGAAATCCGGCGCGGCGTCCGGGCACAGGTTCCGGATGGTGTCGATGACGATGGACGGGTTCAGCCCCGGGTTCTGCGCCATGAGCCGGGCGTGGACGGTGATGCGTCCCTCCTCCGCCGTCATTTCCCATACGTGTATCATAGGGATGAGGTCGATTTCCGTATAGCCCTTCTTGGACTTTTTGGACTTCTTCTGGATGACCAGGCTCTCCTGCCCCAGCAGCGCTTGGATCTCCGCCACTGCATTTTCCGGTACGCCGTTGTCGTACTCCATCACCAGCGTCCAGTCAATTTCCGCCAGCCGCTTCAGGGGCGTCTCGATGGGATAGCATTCCACCACGTGGATGCCCTCCGGCATGGTCTCGTTCATGTGGGCGGGGACGTCTTCCGGCGCCATGCCCTCATTTAATGTGAACTCCAACAGCTCGCAGTCGCTGGAGTAGCCCACCGACAGGGGCAGAGCGATGGAGACATAGGCGTGCTTGTTGAACCCCTGGGTCTGCCAGATGGGCACCTGGGCACGGGTGAACACCCGCTGAAACGTGGCCATGAGATCCAGGTGGGAGATATAGCAGGCGCGTCCGCTCTTGGTGAAGCGGAGACGATGTTTGGGTTTTGCCATTTTCAGTTACCTCCGATCTTCGTCACAGAACACGCCGTCCGGCAGCAGGCAGTTAGCGCCGCAGCCCATGCACTTGACTCGGCAGTCCGGCGTGATGACCGAGCGATACGCCTGCTCCCGCTCCCGCCACAGGTATTCGGGGTGGACGCCGATGTCGATCATGCTCCAAGGCAAAATTTCGTCCTTGGGACGCTCCCGCAGGGCGTAGAAATCCGGGTCGATGCCGGTCTCGGCAAAGGCTTCCATCCAGCGCTGGAAGTCGAAATACTCGCTCCAGGAGTCCAGCCGGGCGCCCTTGCGCCACACCGTCTCCAACAGCTTTCCCAGCCGCCGGTCGCCGCGAGCCAACACCGCTTCGATGTAGCTGGTCTCCATCTCGTGCCAGTTGTACTGGATGGATTTGTTCTTGATGGAATTGCGCAGCAAGTCCACCCGTCGGTGGTACTCTTCTCTCGTAATTTGCGCCTCCCACTGGAAGGGCGTGAAGGGCTTGGGCACAAAGAAGGAGGTGGAGACGGTGATGCGCAGGCCGCGGCTCTTGTTGACGGCGTAGCTCTTCCACGTCCAGTACACCTTCTCCGCCAGCTGGGCGATGCCGATGACGTCCTCGTCGGTCTCGGTGGGCAGACCCAGCATGAAGTACAGCTTCACCGCGTTGCAGCCGCCCTCGAAGGCGGTGCGGCAGGACTGCAACAGGTCTTCTTCCTTGACGTTCTTGTTGATGGTGTCCCGCATCCGCTGGGTGCCCGCTTCGGGGGCGAAGGTGATGCTGGTCTTGCGCACCCGCTGGAGGCGCTGCATGATGCTCATGGAAAACCCGTCCGCTCGGAGGGAGGGCAGGTTGATGTTGATGTTGCGGGGATCGCAGTACTCCAACAGGCCGTCGCACAGCTCGGTCAGGGGCCGGTAGTCGCTGGTGGACAGGCTGGAGAGGGTCATCTCCTGGTAGCCGGAGTCTTTGCAGGACTCGATGCCCTGTTTCACCAGCAGGTCCACACTCCTGGGGCGCACCGGACGGTAGCAGTACCCGGCCTGGCAGAACCGACAGCCTCGGATACAGCCTCGGAACACCTCCAGCATCACTCGGTCGTGTACGATGTCGGTGGAGGGGATGATGGTCTTGACGGGGAAATAGGACTTGTCCAGGTCGGCTACGATGCGCTTGCGGATGTGCTCCGGCGCGCCGTGGGTGGGGGTGATGGCCTGGACGGTGCCGTCCTCGTGGTAGGAAATTTCATACAGGCTGGGCACGTACAGGCCGGGCACCTGGGCGGCATTTTGCAAGAACTCCGCCCGGCTCCAACCGGCCTGTTTCCCCTTCCGGTACAGGTCGATCATCTCCAGCGTCACGTCCTCCCCTTCGCCCAGGGAGAAGATGTCGATGAAATCCGCCAACGGCTCCCCGTTGTACACGCAGGTGCCGCCAGCCACGATGATGGGGTCCTCTTCGTCTCGCTGGTCGCTGTGGAGGGGGATGTGAGCCAAGTCCAGCATATTCAGCACGTTGGTGTAGGCCATCTCGTAGCCCAGGGAGAAGCCCACGAAGTCAAATTCCTTCAGGCTGTCGCCACTCTCCAGGGCGTAGAGGGGGATGTCTGCCTTGCGCATCTCCTCCTCCATGTCTCCCCAGGGGGCGAAGGCGCGCTCGCACCAGACGCCGTCGGCTTCGTTCATGGAGCCGTAGAGGATGCGCAGTCCCAGGTTGGACATGCCGATCTCGTAGGTGTCCGGGAAGCACATGGCGAAGCGCACGTCCACCGTCGCCTTGTCCTTGATGATCTCGTTGTATTCCCCGCCGGTGTAGCGAGCGGGTTTCTGTACGCGCAACAAAATGCGCTCTAGCTTTGCGTCAATCATGATGGTTCGTCCTATCGCGCCGTGTACTCCTCTCACGGCACCGCTTTCTTTCAGATGGTACTATTTTACCGGAAAGCGGCGGGAAAGACAAGGCACCTTTTGCAAGAAGTTGCTCCCCACCCAGCCTGCCAGCAGCAGGAACCGCATCCCCGCGTCCCCGCCCCACCACAACGCAGCACCCACCGCCGCCAGTCCCAATCCGCCGGACAGCACCAGCACCACCTGTTCCGCACGCCGCTCCCCCACCTTGGGTCGCAGCAGCCCGGCACAGAGCACCGCTCCATCCAGCGGGAACACCGGCAGCAGGTTGAACAGCGCCAGCAATAAATGCTCCGCACCGAACAGCGCCGCTCCGTGCCACTGCCCCACCCACGGGGTCACGCAGAGCAGCGCGAAGAGCAGGTTACAGAGCGGGCCAGCAGCGGCGATGCAGAGCAGATCCCTGTCCCGCACCAGCGCCCCGTCGGCGAAGTCCAGCACGCACCCGAAGGCGGTCATGGACAGCGCCCGCACCGGGACGCCCCGCCAGCGTGCCGCCAGCAGGTGGCCGCCCTCGTGGAGGGCGGCGGCTAGGAGGAAGGTGACCAGGAAGGACGGGGTGCTCTGGTAGAGGAGCAGGGCGGCCACGAAGAGGAACCCCGGCGTCACCCGCACCTGGCAGATGCGCAGCCGCTCCGGCGTCCAGTCTACCCCCATCCGGTCACCGGGTCCGGTTCCAGCTCAGGGCGTTGAGGAAGGGCGAGTAGTCCCCTTGCAGGCTGGTGGAGGTGCTGGTGGGCTGGACGGCGAAGGCGGTGACGCAGAAGTCCTCCAGGGCGTCCTGGACGCCGCCGCCCTGCTCCATCTGGGTGGAGAAGCAGCGGACGGCCTCCTCGAAGTCGCAGGAGCAGGACAAAATGTTCCGCAGGAACGGTTCCGCCTGCGCCTTCACCGCAGGCACCCACCGGGCGCCCACGTAGCACAGGGCGAAGATCAGCAGCGCAGCCCCCAGCCGGATGCCCTCCCGCTTCACCCAGCGGGCGGAACGGGGGCGGTCGGCAGGGCGTTTGCGTGGGCTGCGGGGATTGGATGGGGTCGGTCTGGACATGGTTCCACCTCATTTCAAGTCGTTGGAACGGGCGTGCCGTTCTCCTCCATAGCTATGCCGGGCGGGTGTCGGTTATGTGGGCGGTAAAAATCTCCCGTTTTCCCTTGACTTTCTTCGCGGGATGGCATATAATAAAAAACTGTCAACGGGACGTGGCGAAGTTTGGTATCGCGCTTGGTTCGGGTCCAAGAGGCCCCGGGTTCGACTCCCGGCGTTCCGACCATCGACAGCACTGAATCGAAGGGTTCAGTGCTGTTTTTTCTCGCTCTTTTATCTGTAAAGCGGTTTTGCTTTGCGGATATTTCGACCTATTTCCGCCTTATCCCCCCACAACACATATGTAAACTATTTTTACTTTACACATACGCAAAACTCGATTTTTGCGCACTTTTTGTCCCCATACGTGTGTATTTCCTTGTGTTTTCTCCCAAAATCCTGTATAATAAACCCATTCACGGGCACAAATGCCCATCGAAAAAGAGAAGAAATCAAACTGGGAGGAATTCCATGAACTCATATCGCAACCGCCCCTGGCTCGCCCTGGCGCTGACCTTGGCGCTGCTGCTCTCCCTGGCCGCTCCCGCCTATGCCACGGAGGACGCGACCCAGGCAGACGCCACCGGCAGCATCGCCGCCGACTACGACGCCGACGAAGGCGAGATACACAACACCATCGACGCCGACTCCCTCCTGCCGGAGGCAGACCCGGCAGCGGGCGTGGCCACCTTTGCCAGCTACAACTATGAGGCAGAGCTGGCAAAGTTCCCCAAGAGCTATCAGACGCTGTTGGCCAAGCTCCACAAAAAATACCCCAACTGGGTCTTCATCGCCGACCAGACCAACCTGAACTTTGCCACCGCGGTGGACAAGGAGGCCAACAACGCCCTGTCCTACCTCAGCCCCAGCGCTTGCAGCTTCCTCATGAGCAGCGCGGTGAAGAACACCTATGCCAACTCCAACACCATCGCCTACTACATGGACCCCCGGAACTATTTTAATGAGAAGGACATCTTCCTCTTCGTGGACATCGACAACCACAGCAGCTACACCCAAGCCGGGGTCAAGGCGGTGCTCAGCGGCACCGATCTCGCCAAGGGGAACACCTATGCCAAGACTATCCTGAACGCTGGCAGCAAGAACGACATGAACCCCTATTTCCTGGCCGGGAAGATCATCACCGAGACCGGCGGCCTGCTGTCTCAGACCGCTATCTCCGGCAAGAACAAAAAATACCCCGGCATCTACAACTTCTACAACATCGGCGCCTACACCGGTGCCGAGGACGGCCTGAAATGGGCGTCCCAGAAAGGCTCCTACCAGCGTCCCTGGAACACCCCCGCCAAGAGCATCAGCGGCGGCGCGTCCATGATCTATTCCAACTTCTACAAGCAGGGTCAAGAGACCATCTACTACACCCGCTTCAACGTGGGCCCCCGAGCCACCTACGCCAAATACTACCATCAGTATATGTCCAGCCTCTACGGCGCCGCCAACGAGGCGGAGCGGATGTACAAGGGCTACCAGACCAGCGGCATGAACGGCAAGTGCGTCTTCCACATCCCCGTCTTCAAGAACATGCCCAGCACCTGTTCCCTCCTGAACCTCTCCGACGCCCGGGACGCCGTCCACTTCACCAAGGTCACCGAGAAAGCCAAGGCCAAAGCGGAGGTGAAGCTGCGCAGCGGCCCGGCCAACACCTATGACACCGTGAAGACCATCCCCACCGGCGCCACCTTCAACATCCACGGCGGCGTGGCCACCGACAACGCCAACAAGGCGTACCAGATCGCCAACCCTTATTGGTTCTACGTCACCTACGCCGGGACAAAGGGATACGTCTCCGCCGAGATGATCCAGGTCAACACCAGCTACAACCTGAAGAAGGGTTCCACCCACGCCCTCCCCTACACCCTGTCCAAATCCTCCGACCCGGTCTATTTCCTCAGCAGCAATACCGCCGTGGCCAAGGTGGACGCCAAGGGCAAGGTCACCGGCGTGAAGAACGGCAGCTGCACCATCTACACCTTCTGCGGCGGAGGCTTTGACGCGGTGGGGCTGACCGTCTCCGGCACCGCCACCAACATCCCCGACTCCGGCAAGAAGCCCACCACCTCCACCACCAAGCTCACCGACCGGAACACCACCCTCACCCTGGCCTACACAAAAAAAGCCTACACCGGCGGCGCAATGAAACCGGCGGTCACCGTAAAACACGGCTCCAAGACCCTCACCCAGGGCGATGACTACACCGTCACCTACAGCCGCAACAGCGAGCCGGGCACCGCCACAGTAAAGGTCACCGGCACCGGCAAATACACCGGCACGCTATCGAAGACCTTCCAGATCACCACCCTCACCGCCACCTACCGCACCACCTCCAAGGTCAACTACCGCAGCGGCTGCGGCACCAACCACACCAAGAAGGGCAGCCTGGCCGGTGGCAAGACGGTGCAGGTGTACTACGGCTGGCACAAGACGGTGAATGGGAGCAAATGGTACAAGGTGCGCATCGGCGGCAGCGACTACTATATGAGCGGCAGCTATCTGAAACCGGAGGTGCTGGTGACCTATCAGGTCAAGTCCAACGTGAACTATCGCACCGGTGCCGGCACCAGCCACACCAAGAAGGGCCAGTTCAAGAAGGGCGCGTCTGTCGCCATCGTCCAGGGCTGGAGCAAGAAGGTCAACGGCAAAGCCTGGTATCGGGCGAAGGTGGGCAGCAAGTATTACTACGTCATGGCCAGCTACCTGACCAAGCAGGAGACCATTTTGGCCTACACCAACCACGCCAAAGTCAACGTCCGCACCAACGCCGGCACCGACCAGACCCGCAAGACCAAGCTCCTCACCGGCACCCCCGTCCACGTGGTCAAGGGCGGCAGCAAGACGGTCAGCGGCGCAGCCTGGTATCGGGTGAAGGTGGAGGACAAATACTATTATATTATGGCCAGCTACCTGACCCGCTCCTAACCCAACGCATACAGAAACACCCTGGTGGAGTCCCACCAGGGTGTTTGTTCGTCATTTGGAGGTTGCCACGTGCTTCTTCCTCCGCCCCGTCAGATAGAGCAGACCGGGCAGGACGAAGAGGACGCAGATGAGGGAACAGATGGTGCCCCGCCCCAGCAGATAGCCCAGCTGGGAGAGCAGTCCGTGGGTGGAGATGACACCCAGCAGGAACCCCACCGAGATCATGGCGATGGCGGAGGTCAGGATGGATGCGGTGGTGTTGGCGATGGTATGGGCGATGCGCTCCTTTGGCTCCATGGTGTCCGGGCACTCCCGGTAGCGGTCGGAGAACAGGATGGCGTAGTCCACGGTGGCACCCAGCTGAATGGAGCTGATGATGAGGTAGGCGATGTAGAACAAGGGCTTGTGCTGGAGGTACGGGATGGTCAGGTTGATCCAGATGGCCGTCTCGATGGTGAGCACCAGCACCAGCGGCGTCTTCAGCTGTTTCATGGTCGCTAGCAGCACCAGGAACACCGCGCCGATGGCGATGAGGTTCACCTTGACCATATCTTCCGTCACCGTGTCCATCAGGTCATAGGTGCTGACGCCCTGCCCAGCCAGGTAGTAGTCGTCCCCGTAGTATTGGGATGCTGTTTTCCGGATCTGTTCCACCAGGTCGAAGGTCTTCTCCCCTTCATATTCCACGCCCACCGACAGCAGCATCCGACTGTAGCCGTTGCTCCGCAGCAGCTTGAGGGTGGAGTCGGGCACCAGGTCGGAGGGGATGGCGGGGCCGAGGATGTTGGCCAGGGAGGTGACGGAGACGATGTCGTCGTTCTTCTCCAGCGCCTTGCACAGGGCGCGCTCGTTCTTGTCCGACGTGTCCGGCACCATGAGCACGTAGGTGTCCTTGATGCCAAAAGTGTCCTCGATCATGGCGGTGTCGTCCCCGTACTGGGTGCCCGCCCCGAAGATGTGGGACGCACCATAGTAGTAGTCATTCTGGTTGCTCAGCAAAAAAGTGGGGATGATGAGCAGGCAGAAGACGATGGCCAGCGGGACGGTGACCTTGGCCACCCCTTTGCCGAAGGGATAGAAGGAGGGCAGGAAGCTCTTGTGAGAGAGCTTATCCATGAGCCGGAAGCAGACCAAAATGACGCCGGGCATGAAGAGGAACACAGTCAGCAGGCTGATGCCCACGCCCTTTGCCAGCGCTCTGCCCAGGTCGGAGCCGATACCGAAGCGCATGAAGAGCAGGGCGATGAAGCCGATGACGGTGGTCAGACCGCTGGACAGGATGGAGGACGTGGATTTGCACAGCGCGTCCTTCATGGCCGCCTTGGGGTCGGGGTTTTCCAGACGGCACTCGGTGAACCGGTGGATGAGGAAGACCGAGTAGTCCAGGGACACGGCAAGCTGCAAGATGTTGCCGGCGGCGTTGGTGACGAAGGAGATTTCCCCAAAGATGAGGTTGGAACCGGAGTTGATGAGCACCGCCACGCCGATGCCCAATAAGACCATCAGTGGTTCCAGCCAAGAGGTGGTCACCAGGGTGAGCACCACCAGAACGATGAGGACGGCCACGACGGCAATCTTCTGAATCTCGCTGACCGTGCTGCTGGTGGCGACAGCCGTGCTGACCGCGGAACCGGTCATGGCGTTGTCGTCACCGATGAGCTTCCGGATGGCGGGAACGGCGGAGTTGATGTCCGCTTCCCCGATGGTCACCGTGTACAGGGCGATGTTATCCTTATAATAAGCCTCCACGTCCGACTCGTCCAGCAGTTCCAGCGGCACGTCCAGGGCGTTCTGGTCGTCCAGCCAGGTGACGGACTCCACCCCGTCGATGGCTTCCAGCTTGGCCTTGTAGTCCAGAGCCTGGGCGTAGGTCACGTCCTTGATGGCCACGCGGGCGTTGGGGATGGCGCCGTCGAAGGTGTCGTTCATCTTATCCAGCGCCACGGTGGACGGGGAATCGGCGGGGAGATAGTCGTTCATGTCGTAGTTGACCGACACATCCTGCCGGGCGATGGCGCCGGCTACCGCAGCCACCAAAAAGAGGATCATGATGGGGACGCGCAGGCGAATGACCCAGTCGAAGCATTTTTCCTTCATGTTCGGATCCCTCCGTTTCAGGTTTGCAAGTTTATTTGACATTTGTTACGGTAGTTAGTATGATAGGGGAACCGCACCGATTTTGCAACGTACAATGCTGGTACAAGTGTCAATTATTTGACATATCCCGATGATATGACCAATACCTTGGAGGCACCATGAACGATCTGAGAACCCAAAAGACCTTCCGCAGCCTAAAGCTGGCCTTTTTAGACCTGCTGGAACAGCACCGCTTCGAGGACATCACCGTAGGACAGCTCTGCCAGCGGGCGGAGATACGGCGGGCCACCTTTTACAACCACTTTGCGGACAAGTTCGAATTTCTGTCCTTCTTCATCCGGGAGATACGGGATGACATGGTCACCTGCATCGCTCAGCGGAACCCGGAGGTCGAAAAAGAAGCAGGTTCTTATTACAAGAACCTGCTCCATGAGTTGGTGGTCTTTTTCCAGGCGCATCCGCAGCTGGTGCGCAACCTGAAGAACAGCCAGATGCTGCCGGTGATGATGGAGATCTTCGCTGAATCCGTCGCCCAGGACGCCCTGCACTATTTCCACGAGCAGGGTCAGCCGGAACCGGAGGAACAGCTAGAGCTGAAAGCCCACTTCTACGCCGGAGGCATTTTGCAGCTGCTCCAGCTGTGGATGAAGGACCCCGAGCGGTTCCAGATCGACTCGGTGAACTGGCTCAACTACCTCACGTAGCCCTCACGCTCTGGGGTGGGCCTTCTGGTATACGTCCATCAGGTGCTGGTTGATGAGCTTGGTGTAGATCTGGGTGGACGAGATGTCCGCGTGCCCCATCATCTCCTGGATGGAGCGCAGGTCGGCACCGTTCTGCAACAGGTGTGCGGCGAAGGAGTGCCGGAGGGTGTGGGGGGTGATCTCGGTCTGGATGCCGGCTTTTTCCTGATAGTATTTCACCAGCTTCCAGAACCCCTGCCGGCTCATGCGCACCCCATTCATATTCACAAACAACGCCCGCTCCCCCGGTACCACCAGGTGGGGGCGGATATTTTTCAGATAGTCGGACAGAGCCTTGATGGCACCCGGATACAACGGGATGATCCGGCTCTTTTTCTTGCCCACGCAGACCAGGTAACCGGACGTCAGATTCACGTCGTCCAGGTTCAGGGAGATGAGCTCACTGACCCGGATGCCGGTGGCGTACAGCACCTCCAGCATGGCGTGGTCCCGGAACCCCTTGTCGTCCACGCAGCGGGGCTGCTCCAACAGCAGCTCCACCTCTTGGCTGGAAAGGATCTGAGGGAGCTTCCGCTCCACCTTCTCCGCCTTCACGCTCTTGGCCGGGTTCTCGGCGCAGCGCCCCTTCTGCTGGAGCCAGCGATAAAGGCACTTGAGGGAGGCCAGGGCACGGGTGACGGTGGCCGCCGACTTGCCCATCCGGAGCATCTCCTTGCGGTAAGCCTCGATGCGCTCACTGGTGGCGTCCAGCACTTGCCGGTCGTCCTCGCCCAGGTAGTGGACATACTGGGTGATGTCCCGCATGTAGGAGGCCACCGTATTGGCGGAAGCGCCCTTCTCGGTCACAAGATAGGTTTTGAACTCGGTCAGCAGATCCATAGTCGATGATACCCTTTCCTATTTCTATCGTTACTCGTTCTCTCTTTTTGTGGTCAAGCCATGTATTGGGGCAGCAATAACAGCAGCAGCCGAAAGGAGAGGAAGGTCACCAGCGCGATGGCCACGATGCCCCCCGTCACCGCTAGAACGCCCCGCAAGCGCACCGTGCTTTTGGCGGACTTGGGACGCCCGAAGGCGATGCCGCTGGCCAGCTCCATGCTCCACACCGCCACCAGGAACAGGACGGGGATGAAGAACAGCTCCGCCAGCCCGAAGAACACCGCAGCGGCCAGGAGGCCGTGGGGGCCGTAGAGGAGGGTCAGGGTGGAGATGGCAAAAGCGAAGGAAAAGCCCTTGCAGAGCATGGCCGCCGGGACGACGAAGACGCCCAGGGCGGAGAAGCCTACCAGGAAGAACAACAACGGCAGGCGGAGAAAATACCACAGGGTGTGGAGAAAATTGGCCCAGCTGTAGGCGCTGTCCGGCGCGACCTGGCTGTAGAGGGAGAAGAAAGTCTTCAGGTTCCCGCAGCCCTCCGGGCCCACCAGCCAGGCACACAGCATCCCCAACCCAGCGCCCAGAACAAAGGCTGCACCCAGGAGCAGGAAGGCACGGGCGTGGGGTTGGTCTTTCCGGTTCCAACGGGGGAAAAATCGTTCTGTGCGCTTCACGTATATCACCTCGATGGAGGATATGCAGGGCACGTCCCATTCAGAAGCGGATCTTTCCCATAACACCGGCCAAAATCGGCCATCACCGGCTATCACCATCTGGGGATAACCGGGTGATATGCTGTTTTTATTGCATTGCCGAGGAACATTATACCTCTATTACATGGATTACGCAAGTTCTTTCCCCAATCTTTCCACGAGAATTTTTATGACCGTTTCTTATGTCAATAGCGTTATGTCAATTTCGTATCCTGCAAAAAACCGTCCCGCAGTCAACATAACGACCGCAGGACGGTTTGCACGTCAGATTCGGTTTTGTCCCGTCTCGGTTTTGACGCCGCACGGGGCGGTTTCGGCCGCTGTGCAGGTTTTTCAACCCCGCTCGGGTCGGCTCACTCCCCTTCTGGCTCTGCCAGACCAGACCGGATGGCGCTCATAGCGATGGCGCACTCCAGACGCTTCCGCTCCAGCTCACATGCCACCTCGCTGGGCTGCATGATGTCGCCGTTGACGTTGAAGTTGGAGGCACTGCACCCGCCGGAGCAGTAGAATTTCGCCCAGCACTTCCGGCAGGCTTCCTTGGTGTAGATGTTCACGCCGCCGAACTGGTCGGCGATGTCGGTGTGGAAGCTGCCGTCGTACAGGTTGCCCATCTTGAAGGCGTCGTTGCCCACGAACTGGTGACAGGGGTAGATGTCCCCCTCCGGGGTGATGGCCACGTACTCGTTGCCGGCACCGCAGCCGCGCATCCGCTTGATGACGCAGGGACCCTGCTCCAGATCCACGTAGAAGTGGAAGAAGTTCACGTCAGGCCGCTTGAGCAGCTCCTTGGCCAGCTTCTCGTACTCGGCGAAGACCACGGGCAGATCCTCCATGGTGATGGCCAGCGGGTCGCCGTCCTTGCCGGTGGCAGGCTCGACGGACACATTCTTGAACCCCAGGTCGTCGCAGATGTGCAGCACGTCGTCGGCGAAGTGGAGGTTCTCCTTGGTGAAGGTGCCGCGCAGATAATACTCCTGGTCGCCACGCTGCTCCACCAGGGCCTGGAACTTGGGGACGATGATGTCATAGCTCCCCTTCCCTCCCGCGGTGGGACGCATGTTGTCGTTGACTTCCTTCCGGCCGTCCAGGGACAGGACGGCGTTCTTCAGCTCGGTGTTGATGTACTCGGTGTTCTCCGGGTTCAGCAGCATGCCGTTGGTGGTGATGGTGAAGCGGAAATTTTTGTCCTTCTCCTCCTCGATGGAGCGGGCGTAGGCGATGGTCTCCTTCACCGTGTCCATGGCCATGAGGGGCTCGCCGCCGAAGAAGTCCACTTCGATGTTGTGGCGCTTGCCGGACTTCTCGATGACGAAGTCGATGGCGCGCTTGGCGGTCTCCGGGGACATGATGGCCCGGCGGCTGCCGTAACCGCCGGTGGAGGCGAAGCAGTACTTACAGCGCAGGTTGCAGTCGTGGGCTACGTTCAGGCAGAGCGCCTTGATGGGGGTGTTCTTCACCACCGCCCACTGGGGGTTGATGTAGTCCTCCTCCTCGAACAGCAGCTTGTCCTCCGCCAGCTCCTTCAGCTCCTGCCAGCACTCCTCCAGTTCCTCCCGGGGGTACTGGGAGAGCGTTTCGATCACGTCCTCCGGGCAGTGCTCTGCCATGGGGGGCGTGACGCAGTTGAGCAGGTCGTAGCTCAGTTCGTCCAGCACGTGGACGGCGCCGCTGTCCACGTCCATGGCGATGTAGCAGCCTAGGGCCTTAAATGTATGGATCATAGTCATCCCTCTTTTTATATCTCAATATCGTCAGACGGCGCGAGGCCGTCATTGGGTTCGGAAAACGGGCAAAAGAAAACTTCCGGCACCAGCTGAAAAGAGCCAGGTGGGAAGTCTTCTCTATGCCACGGCAAGTAATGGATTACTTGCTCTGTTCACATTTCTGGTTTGCCACGGTGCAAGAAGTTTTGCAGGCAGACTGACAAGAAGTCTGGCATTCGCCGCAACCGCCGTGAGCAGCGCTGTTCTTCAGGGTAGCGCCGTTGAGCGTTTTAATATGCTTCAAGAAACTCTCCTCCTCACCATATTTTTCACTATTATAACACACCCCGACACCGATTGCAAACAATTTTCACTTCCGTTTCGGCAGCACCCCAGCGCACAGGAACCCCGCCGCTCCCCCGCCTGCCACGGCGGCGATGAGGCTGCGCACGCCGTCCAGCAGGGACACGTCGGTGTAGCCCAGGACGCCGATGAACGTCCACGTCAGGTAGTACAGCACGCCGGTGGCGAGACCCAGGGGCAGGATGCGCTTGCGGTAGCTCAACGCCAGGTAGCAGCTGCCGCAGAAGCAGCCCAGGCCGGAGGCCACCACCTCCGCGTTGCCCACCGCTCCCGTGCCGATCTTCCCACCGGCGGCCAGGTGAGCGGTGACGAACAGGACCACCACACTGACTCCAAAGGCCAGCAAGACCCCGGCGATGAGGGAACTGACCAGCTGCACCACTTGCAGCTCTGACTGTTTCTCCTTCTGACTCAAAAAAACAACCCCCCGTCATAGCTTTGTCATCAGCATATGACGGGAGGTGGTTTTTCAGACTGAAAAACGGAGCGAGAATTACTTCTTCTCGTCCTTCTTTTCCTTCTTAGCGGGAGCGGGCTCGGGGCTGGTCTGAGAACCCTTGGTGCCGATGGCCCACTTGGTCATCTCGATGCGGACGCGGTCTGCGCCGGTCTCGATGACGACGCTGTTTTCCTTCACGGCACAGACGGTGCCCAGGATGCCGCCGATGGTGGTCACATCATCGCCGATCTTCAGGCTGTTGCGCAGCTCTTCCGCTGCCTTCTTCTTCTTGTTCTCCGGACGGATGAGCATGAAGTAGAACAGGACGATCATGACGACGATCAAGCCAATAGAATAACCCAAAGTAACGTACCTCCATTATACAGAACGCCAAAACAGACGTTCAGACAGTTTACACTCTATTATAGCGGGTTTGCCTGGGAAAGACAAGCCCCTTTTTTCCGCAATTACAGCCGTTTCATCAGCCCTTCGCTATATTCCGCCCGAAAGGCGTCAAAGCTCCCCGCCTCGATCTCCGCGCGGATGCGTGCCATCAGGTCGTTGTAGAACCACAGGTTGTGGGTCACCGCCAGGCGCATGGCCAGCATCTCCTCCGCCTTGAACAGGTGGCGCAGGTAGGCTCTGGAATGGTTCCGGCAGGTGGGGCACTGGCAGTCCGGGTCCAGCGGCTGGTCGTCCAGCTTGTACTTCTCGTTCTTGATGTTGATGACGCCCTTCCAGGTGAACAGCTTGCCGTGGCGGGCGTTGCGGGCGGGCATAACGCAGTCGAAGAAGTCCACCCCGCGATAGACCCCCTCGATGATGTTCCAGGGGGTGCCCACGCCCATGAGATACCGGGGCTTGTCCTCCGGCAGGTAGGGCACGACCTCATCCAAAATCTCGTACATGGTCTCCGTCGGTTCCCCCACCGCCAGACCGCCGATGGCGTAGCCGTCGCAGGGCAGCTTGGCAATTTCTTTGGCGTGCCACACCCGCAGGTCGGGGTAGATGGCGCCCTGATTGATGCCGAACAGCATTTGCTGGGGGTTCACGCAGTCCGGTTCCGCCAGGAGCTGTTTGCGCACTTCGATGCACCGTTCCAGCCAGCGCAGGGTACGCTCACAGGACTGCTTGGCGTAGGCGTGGGTAGAGGGGTTTTCCACGCACTCGTCAAAGGCCATGGCGATGTCGGAGCCGAGGTTCGCCTGGATGGTCATGGACTCCTCCGGCCCCATGAAGATTTTTCTGCCGTCCACGTGGCTCTGGAAGGTGACGCCCTCCTCCTTGATGTTCCGGAGCTTGGCCAGGGAGAAGACCTGGAAGCCGCCGCTGTCCGTCAGGATGGGGCCGTCCCAGTTCATGAACTTGTGGAGGCCGCCCAGCTGCTTGATGACCTGGTCGCCGGGGCGAACGTGGAGATGGTAGGTGTTGGACAGTTCGATCTGACAGTGGATGTCCTTCAGGTCGCCGGCGTCCAGGGCGCCCTTGATGGCGCCCTGGGTGCCCACGTTCATGAACACCGGCGTCTCGGCGGTGCCGTGGGCGCAGGTGAAGTGGCCGCGGCGCGCCCTTCCCTGGGTGGTGATGACTTCAAACATAATAAACTCGCTTTCTCAAGAGATGAACATGGCGTCCCCGAAGCTGAAGAACCGGTAGCGCTCCCGCACCGCCTCTTCGTAGGCGGCCAGCACGTGCTCCCGGCCTGCCAGGGCGGAGACCAGCATGATGAGGGTGGATTCGGGCAGGTGGAAGTTGGTGATGAGGGCGTCTAAGCACTTGAACCGGTAGCCGGGGTAGATGAAGATATTGGTCCACCCGGACTTCACCGGCAGCGTCCCGTCCTCGTTGGCGAAGGACTCGATGGTGCGGCAGGAGGTGGTGCCCACGCAGATGACCCGTCCCCCGTTGGCCTTGGTCTGGTTCACGATGTCCGCCGTCTCCTGGGGGATGGCGCAGAACTCCGCGTGCATATCGTGAGCTTCTATGTCGTCCGCCTTCACCGGCCGGAAGGTGCCCAGCCCCACGTGGAGGGTCACGTAGGCCAGCTTGACGCCCATGGCCTGCACCTGTTCCAGCAGCTCCGGCGTGAAGTGCAGTCCCGCCGTAGGTGCGGCGGCGGAGCCGACCACTTTGGAGTAGACGGTCTGGTAGCGCTCTCCGTCCTGCAATTCCTCTTTGATGTAGGGCGGCAGTGGCATCCGTCCCAACTGCTCCAGCACCTCCAAGAAGATGCCTTCATAGAAGAACTTCACCAGCCGGTTCCCGTCCGGCAGCACTTCCTGAATTTCTGCCTCCAGCTGCCCGTCCCCAAAGTGGACTCGAGCACCGGCGCGGAGCTTCTTGCCCGGCCGCACCAGGCATTCCCACACATTGTCCCCCTTGTCGGTGAGCAGCAAGATCTCCGCCGTCCCGCCGGTGTCCCGGTGGCCGATGAGGCGGGCGGGGAGCACACGGGAGTTGTTCAGCACCAGGCAGTCGCCGGGGCGGAGGAACTGGGGCAGGTCGTAGAAGTGGTGGTGGCCGATGGCGCCGGTGGTCTTATCTAAGGTCAGCAGCCGGGAGCCGTCCCGCTTCTCCAGGGGGGTCTGGGCGATGAGCTCCGGCGGCAGGTCGTAATAAAAATCTTTTGTCTTCATAGAGATAGAATCCGTCCTTTGTTTGGCGTTCAAGTTACTATTATAGTGGCACTGTCCGTTTCTGCAAGTCATTTTTGCAATTCTGTCTTTTTCCGATTGCAATTTTTTCAAAAAACAGCTGGTTTTCTCTTGACGAGGGGAAAAAACTGTGCTACCATGAATTTCAGATCATACAAATGCAGGATAGAGGCGCGGCACTCATCAGTATCCAGGGCGTAAGACCCGGAGCCTGTTCAGCCATGGAGAAAGGGTGTGCCGCCGAAGGGATGCTGGTTTCCGGAGCGCAGCGTCACCTGGGCGTTGGGTTAAGAGCCCTTCGACTGTCACTTGAACTCGGTTCGAGTGTTGAGCTGTCTGCTTCTTGTTACATATTTTGTCGCAGGCGCGCGTCCACCTTGACATTATAGTACGGAATCAGTCAGTTTTTCAACTACTGGTTCGTTTTTTTACCCTAATGACAAAATTGCTTCGTCTGCATAGATTGTATTGGCGATGTTTTTGGGAGGTAGTTTAAGATGAAAAAATACAAAGTAGGCGTTGTCGGTTGTACTGGCATGGTAGGTCAGCGCTTTATCACGCTGCTGGAGAACCACCCCTGGTTCCAGCTCACCGCCATTGCGGCCAGTGCCCGCAGCGCCGGAAAACCCTATGAAGAAGCCGTCAGCGGCCGCTGGAAGATGGACACCCCCATCCCCGAGGAAGCAAAACAGCTCGTCATCTACGACATCGATGCTCAGATGAAGGAGTTTTGCGACCAGATCGACTTCACCTTCTGCGCCGTCGATATGGATAAGGACGCCACCCGCGCCCTGGAAGAGCGGATCGCCAAGATGGAATGTCCCGTCGTCTCCAACAACTCCGCCCACCGGTTCACCCCCGACGTGCCCATGGTGGTGCCTGAGATCAACCCGGAACACATCCAGGTCATCCCCTATCAGAAGCAGCGTCTGGGCACCAAGCGCGGCTTCATCGCCGTCAAGTCCAACTGCTCCCTCCAGAGCTACGTCCCCGCCCTGCATCCCCTGCGGGAGAAGTTCGGCGTAGAAAAAGCCCTGGTCTGCACCTATCAGGCCATCTCCGGCGCCGGCAAGAACTTTGAGACTTGGCCGGAAATGGTGGATAACGTCATCCCCTACATCGGCGGCGAGGAAGAGAAGTCCGAACAGGAACCCATGAAGATGTGGGGTCACATCGAGAACGGCGTCATCGTCAACGCCGACTCCCCCAAGATCACCGCTCAGTGCCTCCGTGTCCCCGTCTCCAACGGGCACATGGCAGCGGTGTTCATGACCCTGGGTCAGAAGACCTCCGTGGAAGAAATTAAAGAAATCTGGCAGAACTACAAGGGTCGCGCCCAGGAGCTGGAGCTTCCCTCCGCCCCCAAGCAGTTCCTGCATTACTTCGAAGACCCCAGCTATCCTCAGACCAAGCTCCAGCGTGACCTGGAGGGCGGCATGGCCATCTCTCTGGGCCGCCTGCGTCCGGACACCCAGTACGACTACAAGTTCGTGGGTCTGTCTCACAACACCCTCCGCGGTGCCGCCGGCGGCAGCGTGCTGCTGGGCGAGTTCCTGGTGGCTGAGGGCTACATTGATTATAAGGAATAAGTTTTTTCGTGTATCTACGGTTTTGATTTGATTTTTGATTGAAAGGATGATTGACCTATGAAGACTCCTATTTTTACCGGCGCTTGTGTGGCTATCGTCACTCCCTATAACGAAAATGGCATTGATTTCGATAAGCTGGGCGAGCTGATCGAGCTTCAGATCGCAGGCGGCACCAACGCCATCACCATCTGCGGCACCACCGGCGAAGCCTCCACCCAGACCATCGAGGAGCACAAGGCTGCCATCGAATACTGCGTCAAGAAGGTGGATCACCGGGTCAAGGTCATCGCCGGCACCGGCAGCAACTGCACCATGACCGCCCTGGATCTGTCCCTGTACGCAGAGTCCTGCGGCGTCGACGGCCTGCTCATCGTCACTCCTTATTATAATAAGGCCACTCAGGCCGGCCTCATCCAGCACTACACCTACATCGCCGACCGGGTACATACCCCCATCATCATGTACAACGTGCCCTCCCGAACCGGCACCGCTTTCACCGCAGAAACCTACTACGAGCTGAGCAAGCACCCCATGATCAACGGCATCAAGGAAGCTTCGGGCAACTTCGGCCTGGTCACCCACACCCTGGCTCTGTGCGGCGACAACATCAACATCTGGTCCGGCAACGACGACCAGGTCGTCCCCCTGATGGCACTGGGCGCCAAGGGCGTCATCTCCGTGGTCTCCAACGTCTATCCCCAGCTGATGGCGGAAATGACCCAGCTGTGTCTGGACGGCAAGTTCGACGAGGCCGCCAAGCTCCAGGTCAGCACCATCGGCCTGGTGGACGCTCTGTTCATCGAAGTCAACCCCATCCCCGTGAAGGTCGCCATGAACATGATGGGTCTGGACGTGGGCAAGCTGCGGATGCCGCTGTGCGATATGAGCGCCGCTCATAAGGAAGTGCTGGCCAAGGCGCTGATGAACGCCGGTCTGGAAGTGAAGAACCCCACTGCGGGCGCTTGAGTCGAGGGGGATCACCATGCTAAAGATAATCAATTCCGGCTGTACCGGCAAGATGGGTCAGGTCGTCCAGGCCATGTGCGCCGCCGACCCTGACGTGACCATCGTGGCAGGTTTCGCCACCCACCAGGCCAACCTGGACTACCCCGTCTACACCAACCCCGCTAACTTCAGCGGCCAGGCAGACGTGGTCATCGACTTCTCCAACCCCAAGGCGCTGGATCACCTGCTCCCCTTCTGCGTGGAGCGCCGCATCCCCATCGTCATCGCCACCACCGGCTTCAGCCCGGAGCAGCTGGCGCAGATCGACAAAGCCGCCAAGACCATCCCGGTCTTCCGCAGCGCCAATATGTCCCTGGGCATCAACGTCCTGCTGGAGCTGGTGAAGAAGGCCGCTTCCATCCTGGGTTCCAGCTCGGACATCGAGATCGTGGAACGCCACCACAACCGCAAGGTGGACGCCCCCAGCGGCACCGCCCTGATGATCGCCGACGCCGCCGCTTCCGCCCTGGAGTATAAGGCGGAGTACAACTACGGCCGCCACGAGCGGAGAATGGCTCGTCCCAAGAACGAGATCGGCATCAGCGCCGTCCGGGGCGGCACCATCGTGGGCGACCACACCATCATCTTCGCCGGTCACGATGAGGTCATCGAGATCAAGCACAGCGCCCAGTCTCGTGAAATCTTCGCCAACGGCGCCGTCAAGGCCGCCAAGTTCCTGGCCGACGTCCAGGAGGCGGGGATGTATGATATGTCCCAGCTGGTAAACGAATGAGAAGGAACGATTACGATGAATAACGGAATTAGCAAGATCACCTACGCCCACGACATCACCCTGGTCACCCTCTCCGCCCTGCCCTGCGACAGCAAGGCCATCGCCAACGTGCTGACCGCCATGTCGGATGCGGACGTCAACGTGGATATGATCTCCCAGACCGCCCCCCAGGGCGGCACCATCCGCCTGAGCTTCACCCTGTCTGACAGCGCCCTGAGCAGCGCTCTGGCCGTGCTGGGCAAGATCCGGGGCGAAAACCCGGAGGTCAAGCCGGAGATCCTGCCGGGCAACTGCAAGGTGGCTCTGTACGACGCCAACATGGTCAACACCCCCGGCGTCGCCGCCAAGGTTTTCACCCTGCTGGCCGAGGCCGGCATCCAGGTCATCCTGGTCACCACCTCCGAGGTAGACATCTCCCTGCTGGTGTCCGAGCACGATTTGCCGGATGCGCTTTCCATCATGCGGGAAGCCTACGGTGTAGAACCCATTCAGGCAGAATTTTAACTTAACTCTAAGAGTGCAAAATTTCTCCCCACTAAAATTTAATTTTAGTGGGGGGATGTTGTAGGTCAAAAAAACATTGACTCGCAACTCAGGTTATGGTATAATACCAGTACTGTTTGTTGTAGATTGCAAAAAGCGTTGCTTAGTTTATATGTAACTACCTGATTAACCTCCTTTCTAGACACAGGTTGGGGGGAAGATTAGAAAAGCACCGTGATAAAAATTTTTGCGGTAATGGCAATATTAAGCATACTCTTGGTCAGTTTTAACATAATCTTAGTTAATTGGTAAACTTTTTCAAGCATTTATGTCACCTGCTTTCGTATATACGCGGCAAACTTTTTGCATCTACATATATTTAGAACCTAAGTGTAGCATATTTTATACCATTTGTCAATGGTCGTAACAATTAACCCGTCTGCATTTCATGCAGACGGGTTTTTATTTGTTCCAATTCAAAACCACCGGCACCCCCATGAGCAGGCATTCCGCACCAACGCCCACCCACAGCCAGCGTCCGCCGGCCAGGACGATACCGGGAAAATAGCTGGTCACCCCAGCCCCCAGCGCCAAGCTCACCAAGGTCAGGCCGCCCAGCACCGCCATGACCGCCAGCAGCGCCGCGTTGAACCCGTCCATCCGGAAGGTGGTGTAGCTGCTCCGCCCAGGCAGGCCATAGCCGCGGCTGCGCATGGAGTTGGCCGTGTCCGCCGCCTGCTCCAACGCCAGGGACAGGAACGCGGCCAGCTGGGTGGAGGCGCAATTCAGCTTCTGCGTCAGGGTGGCGCACTGCTCCACCCCCAGCCCTAAGCTGCTGCGGGTCTGGGACAGGGTGCGCAGCTGGCGGGAGAACTCCGGCACAAACCGCAGGACCATGCAGAACAGCAGCGCCAGGGTGGGCGTGAACCGGCCGAACAGGTGCATCAGCTTTTCGCCGGTCATGACCCGATGAAAACAGGCGAACCAAGTCACCACGCTGCCGAACAGCACCGCAGCGCTGCCGCCCCAGGCCAGGGACTCCAAGGTGAACGTCCGTCCGCCCAGGTAGGTGAACAACACCGTCTCCCCCGCCGGGTTCAGCAGCCCGTTGCCCAGGGCGATGAGGAGCATCAAAACCAGGAGCGTCCGCATCCCCAAGGGGGACTTCCCGCCCAAAGCAGCCAAAGACAGCCCCGCCCACAGGCCGGAGACCAGCAAAAAGGCTGGGTGGAGCTGGAGCATGGTGATGAGGAGCACCAGGACGAAGAACAGGAGGTTCACCGCCGGGTGCAGTTGAGAAAACCGTCGCATCCCTCGCCCTCCTTTCCTCCGCTGCGCGCGCGGGTCTGCGTTCTGACGTTATCATAGCAGAGTCCGGGCGTCCCGTCAATTTTTTGCGAAAACAGCTGGAAAATCGGCCAACAAACCGGAGATTTTCGAGCTGTTTTCTTGCATCCGCTGGCATTTTCGTGTATCCTAGAGGGGAAAATAACCCGATCAATGGGATGGGATACGATATGAAAGAACAAAACAGACAACTGGTCGTGGGCATCCTCGCTCACGTGGACGCCGGCAAGACTACCCTCTCCGAAGGGCTGCTCTACCTGTGCGGCGGCATCAAAGAGATGGGGCGGGTGGATCACGGCACCGCCTTTTTGGACACCTTCGCCCTGGAGCGGGAGCGGGGCATCACCATCTTCTCCAAGCAGGCCGTCCTCCCCCTGCCCACCAAGGTCATCACCCTGCTGGACACCCCCGGCCACGTGGATTTCTCCGCCGAGATGGAACGCACCCTCCAGGTGCTGGACTACGCCATCCTGGTCATCAGCGCCACTGATGGCGTGCAAGGCCACACCGCCACCCTGTGGGATCTGCTGCGGCAGTACCACATCCCCACCTTCCTCTTCGTCAACAAGACCGACCTGAACGGCCTGGGGCGGGAGGCGCTGTTGGACGAGCTGAAATCCCTGCTGGGGGACGGCTGCGTGGACTTCTCCCCCGACCAGGCGGGGGACGCCTTCCAAGAGCAGGTGGCCATGTGCGACGAGGCACTTTTGAACCAATTTTTGGACAGCGGCCACGTGACCGACGACGCTCTCACCGACGCCATCGCCAAGGGGGCGGTGTTCCCCTGCTACTTCGGCTCCGCGCTGAAGCTGGAAGGGGTGTCGGAGTTTTTGGACGGCCTGGAGCGCTACACCCAGGTGCCGGACTACCCCAAAGGGTTCCGCGCCAAGGTGTTCAAGATCTCCCACGACGAACAGGGCACCCGCCTGACCTGGCTCAAGCTCACCGGCGGCACGCTGGCCGTGAAGACCACCCTGTCCGGCCACCCGGACACTGAGGACGCCTGGTCGGAAAAAGTGGACCAGATACGCATCTACTCCGGCGCCAAATTCACCACCGCCCAGCAGGTCACCGCCGGGATGGTCTGCGCCGTCACCGGTCTCACCCACACCCTGCCCGGGGACGGCCTGGGGGACGAGCCGGACGCGGAAAAGCCCATCTTGGAACCGGTCCTCACCTATCAGATGCTCCTGCCCGAGGGCACCGACGTGTACGGGGCGTTCTTGCAGCTGAAGACGCTGATGGAGGAGGACCCGCAGCTCCATCTGATTTGGAATCAGACCTTGCAGGAGATCCACATCCAGCTCATGGGCGAGATTCAGTTGGAGATTATGAAACGGGTCATCGCCGACCGGTTCGGGTTGGAGGTCAGCTTCAGCTCGGGCAACATCTTATATAAGGAGACCATCGCCGCCCCAGTGGAGGGCGTGGGGCACTTTGAGCCTTTGCGCCACTACGCCGAGGTACACCTGCTGCTGGAACCGCTGCCCCGGGGCAGCGGGCTGGTCTTCGGCAGCCTGTGCAGTCAGGACGTGCTGGACTTGAACTGGCAGCGGCTCATCCTCACCCACCTGATGGAGAAGGAGCACATCGGCGTCCTCACCGGCTCCCCCATCACCGATATGCGCATCAGCATCCTCACCGGACGCGCCCACGTGAAGCACACCGAGGGCGGCGACTTCCGCCAGGCGACCTATCGCGCCGTCCGCCACGGACTGCGCCGAGCCCAGAGCATCTTGCTGGAACCCTGGTACGCCTTCCGGCTGGAGCTGCCCACGGAGCACGTGGGACGCGCCATCGCGGACATCCAGAAGATGTCGGGCACCTTTGAGGGGCCGGAACAGGTGGGCGACCGAGCCATTTTGACCGGCACCGCGCCGGTGGCCACCATGCGGAGCTATCCGGTGGAGGTGGCCGCCTACACCAAAGGACACGGACGGCTGTTCCTGCGGGTGCAGGACTACCAGCCCTGCCACAACCCCGACGAGGTCATCGCCGCCATGTGCTACGACCCGGACGGGGACTTTGACAACACGGCGGACTCGGTGTTCTGCTCCCACGGGGGCACGGACATCGTGGACTGGGACAAGGTGGATCAGCAGATGCACCTGGAATACGCCTGGCATCCGGAGGTGGTCGAGACAGAGGAAGACCACCCCCAACGCCGGAAGCGTTCCGACGTGGATGGGGCGGTCTTGGATAAAGAATTATTGGAAATTTTTGAGCGCACCTACGGCGCTGTGAAACCCAAGGACTTCCAGCCCACCAAGGCGCCCCGCCGGCCGAAAGAGATGAAGTCGGTCACCCTGAAGGAGTTCTCCAAGGTGGAGGAATACCTGCTGGTGGACGGCTACAACATCATCTTCGCCTGGGACGACCTGAAGGAGCTGTCCAAATCCAGCCTGGACGCCGCCCGGGAACGGCTCATCCACATGCTGAGCAACTACCAAGGGTATCACAAATGTCATGTCATCGTGGTCTTCGACGCCTACAAAGTCAAAGGCGGCACCCGCCACGTGGAGCGGCACCACAACGTGGACGTGGTGTACACCCAGGAGGCGGAGACGGCGGACACCTACATTGAAAAGGCGTCCTACCAGCTGGGCAAGAAGTACCGGGTGCGGGTGGCCACCTCCGACCACACGGTGCAAATGATCATCCTGGGCAACCACGCCACCCGCATTTCCGCCAGCGCCTTCCGGACGGAGGTGGATGCGGTGAACGCGGAGATCGACCGGATGCTGGAGCACTACCGCACCCCTGACCAGCCTCTGCCCTTCCGGAAATGAGCAATTATACCTACATCGTGCGCTGCGCCGACGGCACCTTTTACACCGGCTGGACCACCTGCCTGGAACGGCGGCTGGCCGCCCACAACCGGGGCACCGGGGCGAAATACACCCGCGCCCGACGGCCGGTGACCCTGTATTACTACGAGACCTGGGCGACCAAGTCGGAGGCCATGCGCCGGGAGTGGGAGATCAAGCAGCTGAGCCACCAGGAGAAGGC
Source organism: uncultured Oscillospiraceae bacterium (assembly GCA_934597165.1). GTDB lineage: Bacteria > Bacillota > Clostridia > Oscillospirales > Oscillospiraceae > Onthomonas. The sequence goes on along the minus strand of CAKTQP010000013.1, from coordinate 20,640 downwards.
AGCGTTGGGCGTGGGCTTCACGGCCGACCTGGATGAGTGACCGGCGGGCGCAGGAGGGCGAAGTGGTTCCGCCGGAACTGGAGGCGTCCCTCGTCCCGGAGCTGGCACAGCTCCTGAGACATGGCGCTGCGGTTGACGGACAGGTAGTCCGCCAGCTGCTGGCGGTTGAAGGGGATGTCGAACTCGGAACGTCCTTGACGCAAGGACTCTTCCGACAGGTAGGACAGCAGTTTTTCCCGTGTGGTGCGCTGGGTCAGGTGGGTCAGTTTGGCGTTGAGCTGTAGATTTTTCTGGGTGATGACTTGCAATAAGTTGCGCAGCATCTGGCCAGACAGCTTGTCCGGCTCCGCCGTGGGGGCGAGGAACTCCCCCATGTGGAAGAAGAGGACGGTGGCGCCCTCGTCGGTCATGACGCTGACCCCCAGCACCTGATGGGCGGCGATGGCGTAGGTCTCGGCGAAGAGCTCGCCGGGCTGGATCTTGGCCAGAATGTTCCGGTTGCCCCAGAAATCCTCCTTCATCACCGTCACGCTCCCCTCCACCACCAGGCCGAACCGGTCGATGGGCTCTCCGGCGTGGAGCAGGTATTCCTTCTTCTGATACGTCCGGCACACCGGCGGCTGCCGCTGGAGCAGCTGCTCCAATTCGTCGGGCGTCAGCCCGCGAAAGAGGGCGGAGCGCTGCAAGATGGGGATAAATCGGTTCATAAGCCCCTCCTTTCGTTGGATTTCCAACTTATTTTTCTCTATTGTACCCACTTTTCCCGAAAAACGCAACCCTTTTCCCTGCGAGGTGACACGATGAAGCTGACCGTTCTCACGGACAACCACACCCACATCGACCAGTACTACCTGGGCGAACCCGCCCTCTGCTTCCACATCGAGACGGACGGGCGCAAAATTTTGCTGGACACCGGCTACTCCGACGTGTGCCTGCGCAACAGCCAGGCCATGGGCATCGACCTGGCCCAGGTGGACACCATCGTCCTCTCCCACGGCCACAACGACCACACCCGCGGCCTGCGCTTCCTCCGGGACGCCGGCCTCTTGGAGGGCAAGACGGTGCTGACCCACCCCCTCTGCTTCCAGCCCAAACGGGTGGACGGGCAGGACATCGGCTGTCCGTTTTCTGCAAGGGAACTGGAACAGTCCTGCAATCTTCACCTATCCACCGAACCGGTGGAACTGACACCCCACCTGACCTATCTGGGCAAGATCCCCACCACCCAAGTCTTTGAACCAAGGACACCCATCGGCGAAACCTGGGACGGCACCGCCTGGCGACCGGACGTGCTATTGGACGACTCCGCCCTGGTCTACCACACAGCCGACGGCCTCTATATCCTCACCGGCTGTTCCCACAGCGGCATTTGCAACATTATAGAATACGCCAAGACCCTCTTCCCCGGCCAACCGGTTTTGGGCGTCATCGGCGGGTTCCACCTGTTCCACTGCGACCAGCGGCTACAGGACACCATCGCCTATTTCCAGGCGCAGAACCTCCAGCACCTCTACCCCTGCCACTGCGTCTCCTTCCGGGCCAAGGCGGAGATGCATCGGGTCATCCCCATCCACGAGGTAGGCGTTGGGTTACAGCTGAATTGGTAACAAAAAAAGTCAGGTTTTTCAACCTGACTTTTTCTCATGCGTTACGCTAAAAATTCGTTGGCTCGGCACACCACCGCCTGCAGATCCGGCGTCAGCTTCGCCCACGCCCGTTCCTCCAAATCCGTCGGGATGGGATAGCAGGCTTCTGCCAGACTGCCAGCCATGGCGGCCAGGGTGTCCGCGTCGCCGCCGATGGAGAGGGCGTTTTTGAGGGTGTCCTCAAAGTCCTCCGCCTCCAAAAAGGCGTTGATGGCCTGGGGCACTGACTTCTGACAGCTCACCTCAAAACGATAGGTGGGTCGAATCTCATCCAGGGTGAAGTTGAGGTCGTACATCTGGGACAGGTACTCCCGCACGTCCGCCTTAGACTTGCCGCTCCGGAGCAGGTAGATGCCCGCCGCGATGGCCTGAGCACCCTTGATGCCCTCCGGGTGGTTGTGGGTCACTTCCGCGGAGAGCTTGCCCAACAGCAACGCCTCCTCCAGAGACTGCGCCGCCCAACCGGCGAAGGACGCCCGCATGGCGGAGCCGTTGCCCCAGCTGTTGTAGGGCTGGTACACCTGCCGCTTGTAGGCTTCGGCGTACCAGCGGACGAAGGTGTTGCCATACCCGGCATCCGGGTAACGGTGGGCAAATTCGCAGATGCTCTTGACGATCTCCAGGCGAAATGCAGCCTGAACGTCCTCGTCCTGCAATTTGGTGCGATCTACTTTCTCAAATCCGTTCATCATCCCCTCGGCCACGGCCAAGGTGAGCACAGAGTCGTCCGTGAAAAAATCCCGCTGAGTGACCAGCGTGGCGGGACGCTGTTTGTACCCCCGGAACTCATACCAGGAGCCGGAAATATCGCCGATGACGGCGCCTAACAGTCGCATCCTCATCCTCCCTTTCGCTCAAATAACCTGATATAATTTTCTGCCGCTCTCATAGAGGTTGCCCCCGTGGCAGTCCATGGCCACCGTCAAAGGCAGATCCTCCACCTGAAAGCGCTTGATGGACTCGCAGCCCAGCTCGTCGAAGGCGATGACGTCCGCCACGTGGATACACCGGGCGATGAGGGCACCGGCCCCGCCTACGGCGGCGAAGAAGCAGCTGTGGTTGCGGATGAGCGCCTGGGCCACCTCTTCGCTCATCTGCCCCTTGCCGATGATGGCCGCCAGACCCAAGTCCAGCAGTCGGGGCGCGAAGGCGTTCATCCGGCTGGCGGTGGTGGGGCCGCAGGCGCCCATGGGCAGTCCCTGCTGGGCAGGGGTGGGACCAGCGTAGTAGATGACGGCGTCCTTCAGGGGGAAGGGCAGCTCCTTGCCCTCGTCCAACAGGGCGAACAAACGTTTGTGAGCGGCGTCTCGTGCGGTGTAAATGGTGCCGGTCAGCAGCACCCGGTCGCCGGCCTGGAGCTGATCGATGGCGGCGCGGAGCTGACTGGTGTGCAGGTGATAGGTCTTACTCATCCTTGGGTTCCTCTGAGGTCTCGGCGGGTGCTTCGGGGGTCAGGTCGTCCTGAGCCTGGGTATAGGTGGCTTTCAGGGACATCAGAGCGTCCTTGATGCGTTCGATCTCGGCTACAGAGTTGACCACGATGGAGCGCACCACGGCGCCGGTCTCGGCCAGGGCGCTCTGGGTCTTGCTGCGCAGATCCTGGACGCGCTCCTGTTCTGCTTCCACCTTATGCTGTGCATCGGTGGTGACGGCGGCGGCGGACTGGTTGGCCTGGGTCACGATGTCCTCCGCCTGCGCACGCGCCTGGGTGAGCTGCTCTTCCGCCGCAGTCTGGGTCTGGTCGCGGAGGGCGTCTGCCTGAGACTGGGCGCTGGCGGTGATCTCCTCCGCCTTCTGCTTGGCCTGTGCCAGGATCTCACCGGCACGCTGCCGGGCTTCCAGCTCGATGTCGGAGATCTGATTGCGCAGACCGGCATAAGCCTCGGCGTCCGGAGTCAGGGCTTCCACCCGGGAGTGGAGCAGGGTGACCTGTGCCTGAAGAGGTTCTAACTTCTTCACACGGGTGAGCAGGGCATCCTTCTCCTGGAGCAGCTCGTCCACTCGTTCCTGCAAGTTGACTTCCTGCTTCTTGCTCTCGCTGAGCGCCATGCGCAGCTCGTCAGTCTCCGCCTGGGCGGCCTCGCACTGGGCGCGCAGCTCCTCTACCCGCTGGTTGTATTCCTTGGTGGTCTCTTCGATATAATTCAAAACGTCCTGACGGTTGAACCCGCCAAATCCGGCGCTGCGGAATTGCATATTCTGTTCCATATCATACCCTCCTGTTACATGGTTGGGATTGTCCTCTCTTTTGTCGTTTCATTTTAGCACAGCCCTTCCCCTTTGACAATCTTTTCAGAAAAAAGTTTTCAATTTCCCCTTTACAACCGGCGGAAGACCTGATATAATAACTAAGCTTAGGAAAAGCATGGTATGCGCTCGTAGTTCAATTGGATAGAGCGTCAGATTCCGGTTCTGAAGGCTGGGGGTTCGAGTCCCTTCGGGCGTACCATAGAAGCTCTGTGATCGTTTGGGTCACAGAGCTTTTTCTTTTGCTCGGCGTCGGTTGTAATCGTAGTGAACATCCGGCGAATAATCCTCTATCCGCCCTTCAAACTCCCGCTTTGCCAACTCGTTGAACCTGGCGCAGACCTCCGGGTCATGCCTCAACACCGGGTCTTCCTGTATCACGTACAGCAGTTCCTTGGAAATCCCCAACGCCAGCGCTTCCGCTTTATCCATCTTTCCGCTCCTCAAACAGATACCAATACTCCTTTTGCAGCTCCTTCAGCCGCCGATTGTGCTCCCTCTGCACTGCGTAGAGGGCTGTGTTGCCATCACGGCCGCCAGTGGGCACCCACAAATCCTCAGACTCCGCGATGTACCAATCCCGGAGTCGTTTGCATTTTTCAATATATTCCGGATAGTCCGGATGTGCTCGATCAGCCGGCACGCGCTTCTTGTCCGCGTTCCTTTTCGCGCACTCCTCTACAAAATTCAAAAAGATGGACATACTACCCCGATTCCATTCAGAACCCTTCAACATTTCTCTCTCCCTTTCACATAACATCAGAAAACTTCATATTCACAGAATAAACTTCATAAAACTACTTGACATTTCCTATTTTCGTGCTATCATTATCCTCACAACCCCATTCAGCACAACAACTAACCCAAAAAGGAGCAACCCCTTATGAAGAATCAGGAGGATACCAAAATGAACGAACGGAACTACTCTGGCGAGATCGCGACCATGATCGGCGCATTTTTGAAGACGGACGACTGGAACTACCACTTTGACAAGGAAACGGGTAGGTTCCGCTTCGGCCTGAACACCAGAAACAAACTGAAGACCCTGGATTACCTGGTGAGCGTGGATACGGACGCCTACACGGTTTACGCCGTCAGCCCCATCGGTGCGGACGTCTCCAATCCGGAGGAACGGACGGCCATGGTCGAGTTCCTCTGCCGGGCCAACTACGGGATGCGCTACGGCAACTTCGAGATGGACCTGCGGGACGGGGAGATCCGGTACAAGTGTTTTGTGAATTGCGACGGCGCCCTTCCCTCTCCCGCCATCGTCAAGGACAGCATCTATATGCCCGCCGTCACCTTCTCCCATTACACCCCCGGCATCCTGGCCATCCTCTTCAACGGCGCCAGCGCAGAGGAAGCCATCGCGCTGTGCGGCGAGGAGGCGTGACGGGCGGATAACCGTGTTCTCCCTGGGTTGACAACATTAGGATACTACTTAGCGAAAAGTCCTGTCTTTTTCTCGGAAAAGTTGCAAAATGCCCCGTCAGCGTATTGAAAAATCCACGCCTGTCCTGTAAGATGTCAGTATAGGCTGCTGGACACAGCGGCACTAGCATGAGAAAGAGAGTGTGCATCAACCATGGAAACCAAGGAAACCAATCGACAGAAACCGCTCCTGCGTGGGCTGTGCGTCCTGGCTGTGCTGGCCATCGTGGTGGCTGTGACCGCCTGGTGCCTGCAGGTGCGGGACGACCGGGACGCCGCAGTGGCCTCCTTCAACGCCGCCTGCCTGGCCCTTCACGACCAGAACATCGCTCTGGACAAGGCCATGGCCGACCTGGAGGATGCCATCGACGCCGGTGGTCACCTCTGTGACGAGTCCGTCCTCCGGGACGCTCACAACAGTCTGGCCGACGCCAAGGACGCCAAGCAGACCGAACCGGAGATGCCCCGCCGCACCGCGGACATCCTCGCCGTCACTGCGCAGCTGTTCCCCACGGTGGACTACGACGACATCTTGAATGAGATGACCCGTTGTCAGACCGCTCTGGAAGCCTGCATCGCCCAGGAGGAGCAGGGCTCTGTCGCCTCCGCTTCCGTTTTCTGAAAACACATTCCGAACAGAACAAAGACCGCCCGTCATCCCAACCGATGGCAGGCGGTCTTTGTCATAGCTCCACCCCGATGGAGAACCCGCCGCTGTCCTCCTCCAAGAGGGCGTTCACGAACAGCTGCGCCTCCGGGGACTGGTATCGGTTCCCATTATAGACCCAATCCCCCAGCACGTCCAGTCCCAGGTACTGGATGTAGCGCTCCATCACCGCCTGACGGCGCTCGTCGGACGGGTCGTGTCCCTCCTTGGTGTACAGCTGGAACCCCAGCACGCAGTCGGACGCCAGGTCCGTGGTGTAAAAGCAGCTCACCCCATCCGTCCCGGTGTAGCCGTAGCTGATGATGTCCGTCCCGTAGGTCATCGTCACCGTGCCGTCTCCCGTCTGGCAGACCTGCTCCCACACGTCCGCCACCCACTGAGGCAGCACGCCGCTGGCCAGGAAGTCGCTCATTCCGCCCTCCATCTCCTCCAGCGTGGCCGGTCGGCTGGACTGTTCCTGGGCGTTGGTCTCGCCCAGCACGTTGTGGATGTGGGCCACCAGGGGCAAGTCGCTGCTGGACACGGCCAGCTTGCCGGTCTGGGCGGAGATGGGGGTGTCCCGTCCCAAAACAGCGGCATCCATCCACCCGAACACCGCCAGCGGTGCCCCCACCGCCACGGAGAGCGCCAGCACCAGGCCCAGCCACCATCCTTTTTTACCCATCACACACCTCCAACCAGAAGGACACCGTCGTGCCCACGCCCGGTTCACTCTCAAACGTCAACGCCGTCCCATGCCGCTGGCAGATGCGCTGGCACAGGGACAATCCGATGCCGAACCCACCGCCGGAGCGGGAGCGGTCGCCCTTGTAGAAGGGTTCCGTGGCGCGCGCCACCTGTTCCGCCGTCATGCCGCTGCCCTGGTCGAGGACGGAAAACCGGTATCGCTCCCCGTCCCGCGCACCAATGACTGTCACCGGCGTGTTTTCCGACGCCTTTTGCCCATTCTCCACCAGGTTGCGCAGCAGGGTCAGCAGCAATTCCGCCTCCCCCAGCACCTGCGCCGGTTCCAATCTCACCGTCAGCGTCCCCGCCGCAAACAGCTGCCCCAGCCGCTTGCCCAACCGGATCACGTCCACCGGCGTCAGCTCCAAGGGGGTGCTGGACAGGTGGAGCAGGGACATCATCCGGGTGGAGAGGGTTTCTAGGCGCTTGCCGTTCTTGTAGATGGCGTTGGCGTAGCGGAACTTTTCGTCCTCGCTGAGCTGGCGGGTGCGGAGCAGGTCGGCGTAGCCGATGAGGGAGGTCATGGGGGTCTTCAATTCATGGGAGAAGTCGGCCACGAAGGCGGTGCGGTGCTCCATCTCCCGTTGGAGGGCGTCCACCATCCGGTCAAAGCTCTGGCTGAACGCGCCGATCTCGTCCCCGGTGTCCAATCCCGTCCGCCGGTCATAGTCGCCTGCCGCGATCTCCTGGCTCACCTGTCCCAGCACCCGCAGGGGCTTGGTGATGGCACGGGAAATGCGCCACGCCGCCAGCACGGTGCCTGCCAGCACCACCCCTTGGATGGCCAAAAAGACCCAAAACTGCCGCTGGCGCTCCCGGTACAGGTGGGTGACGTCGTAGGCGCTGACCAGCCGGAACCGGTTGCCGCCCACCGACGTGGCGGACTGGAAGTAAAGCAGATATTGTTCCCCCGTCCGGCACACCTGATAGCTGTCCTCCGCCAGCGCCGGGCTGTCCGTCAGGTTGGAGAACACCACCTGCCCGTCAGCGTCCGTCACCCGCATCCGCTCATCCGCCGTGTAGGAGCAGAGCTGGTCGGCGTACTTGGCCAGGTTCTCTCGGGAAAAGGCCACCCCCTTGAGCCGGTCAGCCAGCACCTTGGATTCCAGCGAGTACCGCGCCAAAATGTGCCGAGAGCTGTCCTGTGCGACGGCGTTCTGGAAGGACGCCTGGAACTGGACGGCCAGCAAGAGCGTCCCTCCCACGGAGACAGCCAAGGTCACCACCAACGCCATGGCCAGCACGAACTTTTCCGTCAGCTTCATGGCGTCTCCTCCAGGCAGTACCCCACCTTGTACACCGTCTTGATCTCCCGCTCCAACCCCAGCTTCTTCCGCAGCCGCCGGATGTGGATGTCCAGGGTGCGGGTGTCCTCGTCAAAGTCCTCCCCCCACACCTTTTCGTACAGGGCGAACCGGTGCAGCGCCACGTTCTTGTTCCGCAGCAGCAGGAGGAGCAGGTCGTACTCCTTTGGGGTCAACGGCACCACGGCGCCGTTCTTCCGGACGGTGTGGGTACGTGGGTCCACCTCTACGTCCTTCACCCGCAGCTTCCCCTCCATGCCGTGGAGCCGGAGGACGTTCTCCACCCGGAGCACCAGTTCCTCCAGCTCGAAGGGTTTCACCAGGTAGTCGTCCGCCCCCATGTGGAACCCGCGGGTCTTGTCGGCGATCTCCCCCTTGGCGGTGATGAAGATGGCCGGGATGCCGTACTCCCGCAGGTAGGCGAACAGCTCGTACCCGTCAATTTTGGGCAGCATGATGTCCAGCAGCGCCAGGGCGTACCGGTTCTGCTCGATCAAATCCGCTCCCGCCTCCCCATCAAAGGCCAGCTCCACCTGATACCCAGCCTGAGTCAGGGCGGCCTCCATGAGCCGGGCGATGTCTCGGTCGTCCTCTACGATCAAAATGCGGTGCATACGGTTCCCTCCTCCTATACATTTAATATATTATAACCCAGCAGGAGCGCTGTGCCAATGCTCCGCTGCGCAACCAAACCTAACCGTTTTTGCCTACCATAGTTGGTGGGACTTTGGCACCATGCCGTGTATAATAAGGCCAGGAGGTATGAAAAGTATGAAAAAGCAGAAAAGTAACCTCGCCGAGAATCTGACTGTACTGCGCCAACGGAATCATTTTTCCCAAGAGGACGTGGCCGAGCGGATTGGCGTCTCCCGGCAGGCGGTGGCCAAATGGGAAGCGGGTCAATCGGTTCCCGACATTCTGAATTGCGACGCGCTGGCAACGCTGTACGACGTGGAACTGGACGACCTGCTCCATCACGACCAAGGACGCATCCCGCCCAAGGGCAAGCACATCTTCGGAACCGTTCGCGTGGGGGAACGGGGTCAGATCGTCCTGCCCAAGCAGGCCAGAGAGGTGTTCCACATCCAGGCGGGAGATCGATTGGTCGTGTTAGGGGATGAAGCGCCGGAGCATCCGGGCATCGCACTGATGAAAGAAGACTTCTTCCTGGGCATCGCCCAGCTGTTCCAAACGGCTCTGAATATAGATGGAAAGGAGTGACCATAATGGAAGCAGTCTTGCGCGTCCAGGGCATCACGAAGCACTACCCCGGATTTGCCTTGGAAGATGTCAGCTTTTCTCTCGCGCCCAACCGCATCATGGGGTTGATCGGCAAAAACGGGGCGGGAAAAAGCACCACCTTGAAAGCCATCCTCAACATGGTCTCGCCGGAGCGCGGGTGCGTCACTCTGTTCGGCAGCGATTTCCGCCAGCATGAAAAGGCGTGCAAGCAGCGGCTCGGCGTTGTGTTTGGCGGCATCGACTTCTATCCGCTGAAGAAACTCTCTGCCATCACGGCGGTCACGCGAAAATTTTACACGAACTGGGATGAGACCCAGTATCAGACCTATCTCAAGCGGTTCGCCCTGGAGGAAGGGAAAAAGTTCAAGGAACTGTCCAACGGCATGAAAGTCAAATACCTCCTCGCCCTTGCCCTGTCCCACCACGCCGAGCTGCTCCTTTTGGACGAGCCGACCTCCGGTCTAGACCCGGTGTCCCGGGAGGAGCTGCTCCATATTTTTCGGCATATCGTGCAGAACGAACCCTGTTCCATCCTATTTTCCACACACATTACTTCCGATCTAGACCGATGTGCCGATGACATCACCTATATTCAGAATGGACGGGTCTTGCAGAGCGCAGACAAAGAGACCTTTTTGCGCTCCTTTGACCATTTGAAGACCCCAGAGGATACGGGGCCGCTGACGTTGGAAGAAATTATGCTGCGTACCGAAAGGAGTGCATGGGATGATGGCATTACTATATAAAGAACTGCGGCTTGCCGCCCATCCGACCTCCATCGTGTTCGCCTTTTTGGGCTGTCTGGTCCTGGTGCCGGCCTATCCGTACAGCGTCATCTTCCTGTTCGGCTGTCTGGCCCCTTACATCACCTTTGTGAACGCGCGGGAAACCAATGACCTCTGGTTCACAGCCGTTCTGCCCGTGACAAAACGGGAGAGTGTGCTGGGGAAATGTCTGCTGGTGGTCTCCTTTCAGCTGTTTCAGCTGCTCTTCTCTCTCCCCTTTGCCCTGTTGCGCAATGCCCTGAAGATCGCCAACAACCCCGTCGGGTTGGACGCCACCGTTGCGTGGTATGGGTTTGGGCTGTTCCTATATGTGGTGTTCGATCTTGTTTTTCTCACCGCATTTTATCGGAGCGGTTACAAGGTGGGAAGCGCCTTTCTCCGGGCATCCATCCCGATGGTTGTCCTCATGGTGGCCACAGAAGCCACCGCTCACATCCCGGCGCTGGCTTGGATGGACAGTTTCCAGCCAGAGCATCTGTTCCGGCAGCTGCCCATCTTAGCAGTGGGGATGGTCTGCTACGGCGCATTGATTCCACTGGCCTATCGGATTTCCGTCAAACACTTTGAACAGGTCGATCTATAACGCCCAGGGCGACAGCACGAAATGCTGCCGCCCTTTTTCCTGCTTCAAGCTCCCTTCCAATACAGCGCGAACAGTTTGGAAAAGTCCCCTTTCCCCAGCCAGAACTGCCGGAACTGCTCCGTGTCCACCGTCCCATAGGCGAACGTGCTCACATACTCCCGCAGCGCCTGCCGGAATTTTTCTTCTCCCATCCGCTGCTCCATCTCATAGAACAGGCTGCCGCCCTTGTTGTAGATTTCGCTGTAGCCCATAGGGTCGTCCTTTTGCCAGTCGTACAACGACCAATCCAAATCAGTCTTGTCCTCAGCGTACTGCTGCCCGTCCTTTTCCTGGCCGGTGATCATGCAATAGCGAGCTTGGAATAGATCCTCCGTGGAGCCGTACCCGTTGTAGTCCAGGTCGGCGCAGTAGGTCTTCTCATAAAGGTACTCCGCAAACCGGCACGCTCCCTCGTCCAGCCAGGGTTCAGAAATCTGGTCGTTGCCCACGACGCCATAGAACCACTGGTGGGCGATCTCGTGACAGGTGGCGCTGTCGATGAGCCACAGATAGTAATCTACCCCCGGCCCGGTGTCGTCGCTGGCGTCACTGATGCCCCAGTCATCAAAATCCTCCACCTTGCAATCCGGGTCCAGCATCACCAACGTAGGATATTCCATCCCGTTGACCCCGCCGGTGAGGCCGTTCAAAACCAGGCTCAGGGTGTCGTAGGGGTACTGGCCGAAGGCGTCGCTGTACAGGTCCAGAGACTGTTTCGCCGTGTTCATCACCCGCTGTGCCGTCTTTTGGATGTCCCCATTGTAGTACACCATCACGTCTACCCCGTTGTAGCTCTCCTGCTGGACGGTGTACCCGTCGCTGGCGCAGAAGGCGAAGTCCCGCACCTGCTGGGCTTGGTAGCGTCCCTTGGTGGTCTCCCGACCGGTGGCGGCCACGGTGTAGCCGTCGGGGACGTGGATGGTCACGTCATAGTTGGCGATCTCGGTGTAAAAGGCGTCCCCGATGTCCACATAAGGCTCCACCGTCCAGCCTTTCTTGCCGTACACCGCCGGGGTGGCGATGAAGTTGCCTAGGTTGTACACGTTCTCCTGATAGCCGAAGCGGTTCTTGATGTTGGGCACCTTCACCTGATATTCCATCTGGACGTCTATACTCTGGTCTGCCTGCAAGTCTGCTGGCAAGTCCAGTGCATACACCGTCTCCTTTACCTGGGAAAGCGTCCTCGCTTTCCCGTCCACCGACACGCTCTGCACCACCGTGCCGCCGCCGTCCTGCTGGAACGCCTGGGGGATGAGGTTGAAGTAGATTTGGGACAGAGGTTTGCCCGTGTGGTTGTGATAGGTCAGGGTCTGCTTCACCTTCAGCTGGTGGGCCTGGGGGTCCAGGGTCACGTCCAGATTGAACTGGTTCAGGGGCTTGGCCGCCTTGTCCGGGATGGGATAGGTGGTCTGGACCAGCTCGGCCGGAGCGCTGCTGGTGCTGGCCTGGGACGTGGACGCCGCCCCCGGCGCGGAACAGGCGGTGGTCAACGCCAACAGCAGGGCGATGCAGATAGATAATGTTCGTCTCATAACAGAAAACTCTCCTTGTGTCACGGCAAAGCTGCCGCCGGACTGCAAGGAGAGTATAGCGCGGTTCTGTTTCAAAGTTGTTTCACGGCAGGCGAAGCGTTGCGCGCCCCCTGCTCCCCCGGACGCCGCAGGAGCGCCAGGCTCACCACCAGGATGATGACCTCAGTCACCGGGAAGGTGTACCACACCGCTTTCAGCCCGATGAAGTGGAACACCCATGCCAGGGGCACCAGCAGGATGACCTGTCGGGTGATGGTGATGCACAGGCTGGCTCGGCCGCGGTCGGCGCCCTGGAAATAGGTGATGAAGATGACCCCGAACCCCGCCGGGACAAAGCTGGCGGCGATGACCCGGAGGGCGTAGCGGCCGATGGTGTGGATGGCCGGTTTGGCGGAGAAGATGGACAGGAGCGGGTCGGGCGCCACCAGGAAGACAACGGTAGCCAAGGTCATGACCACAGTGGAGATGAGGAGGGAATCCTTCACCGTCTCCCGCACCCGGCCGGTGTTCTTGGCGCCGTAGTTGAAGCTGATGATGGGCAGGATGACCTGCTGCAGCCCCAGCAGCAGGATGAAGAAGAAGGTCTGCAACTTGTAATAGATGCCCAAAACCGTCACCGCGTCCTCGGTGAACCCCTTCAAGACCAGGTTCAGCCCCACCATATATAAGGTGTACAGGGACTGCATGACGATGGACGGGATGCCCGCCCGATAGATGTCCCGGCAGGCGGAGGCGCGGAAGCGCCCGGTCAGCTCATACCGCCGGAACACTCCCACCACGGTCATGGCCATGGCCACCCACTGGCCGACGACGGTTGCGATGGCCGCACCGGTGACCCCCAGCTCCGGGAAGGGCCCGTAGCCGAAGATGAGCAGCGGGTCCAGGGCCACGTTCAGGATGGCACCGGTGATCTGCGCCGCCATGGGGAGCATCATGTTGCCCTTGGCCTGGAGGAGCTTGGTGCAGTGGGCTTCCAGGAACATCCCAAAGGAGCCGGCGAAGATGACCTGGGCGTACTGAACGCCTTGGGTCTGCACGTCCAGCTGGTCGGATGACAGGGCGAAATAGGGCTGCACCAACAGCAGTCCCACCGCGGCAAAGGCCACGAACTGCACCAGCCCCAGCCAAAGCCCCGTCTTCACCACGTCCTTCTGTCGCGCACACTCCCCCATTCCGTCCATCCGGGACACCAGGATGTTGATGCCCGCCCCGGCACCGGTGGCCAACGCCACCATGAGCAGCTGGATGGGGTAGATGATGGACAGGTCAGTTAGGCCATCGGCGGAATAATGGGCGACGAAATAGCTGTCCACGATGTTGTAGATGGATTGTATCAGCAGCGCCAGCATCACTGGCGGGGATAATTTCAATAGCAATTTCCCGATTGGGGTCTGTTCCATGGGTCTCCCTCCCTTTGAGTGGGATTATAAAGGGTGGAGTAACTACACGGTCAAGCCCCTTTTTTCATTTTTCAGCAGAACTTTCACCTCACAGGCGTAGTTGCTCAGATACCCGAACAACTGCAGCCCCATCTCCTCGGCGAACACCACCTCCGGCGTCTCCCCGTGGGCGTCCAGCCAGTCCAGCAGTGGGGTGAAATCCGCCTGCTCGTTCTCGATGCGCACCGGCACCACCGCATAGTACCCCTCCGGCAGGGTGTACCGGTTCTCCGGCGCCACGCAGGTGAACCGAGTGTCCGGCAGGCGCAGGTATTCCCGCACCTTCACCACCTGCCCCGCCGCCATCCGGCTCCCGTCCAGTACGTAGCCGTACTTCCGGCGGATGGAACGGGCGTGAGCCAGCTCCTCCTTGGCCGCCTGCTGGAGGTCGGCGTGGTAGGACACGGCATTGCGCTCCACGCTGCCTGCCAGGACGGTCTCCGCCGGGAGCCACTTGACCTGCACTTCAGAGCGGCGGCTGTTCTCTTCCATGGCCTGGTTTTCCTCTTTATACCATAACAAATCCTCCGCCACCTGCCGATAATATTCGCTCCGCCGCAGCGCCTCCTCCCGGTAGGCCATCATCATCTCCACCACTTTCCCGTTGTCCCGCTGCGTCATCATCCGCTTCACCTGCTCCAACGGGATGCTCAGCTTTCGGCAGAGCGCCACAATGTCCAGCTGCCACATATTCCACCGGGAGTAGTAGCGGTACTGGTTCTCCGGGTCGGTGTAGTCGGGCACCACCAGGCCAATTTTGTTGTAAAAATGCAGGGTGTCCTTGGAAATGCCGGTGATCTTGCTCACCTCACCGATGCGGTAATAGCCCTCCCGCTTCACAGCGCGCGCACCAGGGTTTCCAGCACGTTGATGGCCGGTCTCAGCAGTTCATCCGGGAACTCGTACCCGTCCGTGTGCAGGCCGCAGTGCTCTTCTCCCGCGCCCAGTCCCAGGTACATGCCGGGCACCTCTTGCAGGTACCAACCGAAGTCCTCCGACCAGCGCATGGGCTCCGGCAGCACCTGTGTGGGCAAGTCAGCCTTGCGCAGAATGTCCGTAACTCGCGCACAGCACGCCGGACGGTTCACGGTGTCCGGGAACACGTCCTGTCGGCTGGACTGCCAGGTCATGCCAGCTCTTTCGCAGCCGATCTGCGCCATGTCCAAAATTGCTTTTTCCAACGCCTCCATATCCTCCTGCCGGTAGGCGCGGAGGGTCAGCGCCAAAGTGCCCGTGCCAGCGCTGACGCCGAAATTGCGCTCGCCCACCTTCATCTGTACCACGGTGGCCATGAGCAGCCGCTCCGGGCCACCGTGGGTGATGTGCTCGATCAGGTCAGGCAGGGCGAGCACGATGCTGCTGAGCAAAAATACTGGGTTTTTCCCCTGCTCCGGGTACGCCGCGTGGGACTGCTGTCCAGTGACGTCCAGGGACAGACCCATGGACGCACAGGCGAAAGTGTTCTCCCGCAGGAGCACCGTCCCCAGGGGCTTGCCGGGGATGTTGTGACAGCCCAGTATGAAATCCGGCCGCAGCTCCTGGAACAGCTCCCGGCACACCCGTTTGCCGCCCGTCCCCGTCTCTTCGCCGGGCTGGAACACCAGGCAGACGTTTTTCCCCAACCTTTTCCCCTCTAACGCCAGACCCAGACCGGCCAAAATCGCGCTGTGCCCGTCGTGGCCGCAGCCGTGGAAGAGCTGGCCGTGACTGTTCTCGATGGCGTCCATGTCCGCCCGGACGGCGATGGTCTGGGCGGCGTCCTCCTCCCGGTGGAGGGCGTAGAACCAGCCGTCTTTGGGGTGCAGTTCCAGGGTGGTATTTTCTCGCAAAAATAATTGCAGTTTTTCTATCGTCTCCCGCTCCTGGTCAGACCGCTCCGGACACCGGTGCAGCGCCTGGCGCAGGGCTTGTATCTTCTCGTATCGCATCGCATATCGCCTCGTTATCTTTCTAAGATGCTTCTATGATAGCACGTCCCCAATCCACCCGCAAGAATAAAAAGGGACACCAGCGAATCTCTTCGCCGGTGCCCGCAAAAAATCAGATAAAATATTCAATGGTCTTCTCGTCGGTCAGCTGGGTGCGCTTGTTGAACAGCAGCACCGCCTCCCGCCCCTCCCGTTCGCCCAGGGCGTACAGCTCGTGGGTCTCCCGGTTGAAGGAGTCGAAGGGGACGATGCGGTTATAGGTGGTGGGGTGGTCCAGGGTGACCACCACGTTCTCGTTGGGGAATTGCTCGTCCACATAGTACGGGTCGAACATCCGCACCCCGTCTTCCTCCACGCCGGTGAGCAGGACATAGTGGGCTACATCGAAGTACAGCCGCACCACCGCCACGCCCCCCTGCCGCAGGGCGTCCACCACCTCGCTCTGGGGGCGGACGGTGACGCTGGGGCCGCTGAGGTAGCGGCTGGAGATGGGCAGCTCCTGGACTCTGCCGTAGCCGTCCAGCCAGTTGCTCAGGAACATCATGGCCGTGCAGGACGTGCCGCTCTTTCCCGGCGCGCCCTCCGCGCCGTAGCAGTCCAGGCAGTAGAGCATGATGTTGCGGATGATGTCCGGCGGGATCTCCTCCCGCTCAAAGAGGAAGCTGACGGCGTTGAGCATGGATGTGGGGCCGCAGTCGTATTCCGTCAATTGATAATGTAGTGGATTCTTCATGGTCGCTCACTCCTTGGACAAGATCAGCGCCTCCACCAGCCGCGCCGCCCGCTCCAGCTCGGGCACGCTGCTGTACTCTTGGCAGGCGTGGCAGCTGTTCATACCGGACGCCATCACCAGACCGGAGATGCCGTGGTGGAAGAAGTGGTTGTTGTCGCTGCCACCGTAGGTGACGGTCAGCTCGCCGGACAGATTCAGGTCGGCGCAGACCCGCTTGAAACGCTCCGCCACCGGATGATCCGGCTCCACCCGATAGGCCAGGCACAGGGTCTCAGTGGAGAACACCACCTCAGCACCCACCGCCTGGGCGGCCGCTTTCACCGTGGCTTCAATCTCCGCCAGCCGCGCCCGGGCGCTCCCATCGTCAAAGCTCCGCACCTCACCGGTGACGCAGCACTGCTCCGGCACCACGTTGTCCGCACTGCCGCCGGTGATGGTGCCCACGTTCACGGTGGTGTCCCCCACCCGTCCACAGGGGCTGGACACGATCGCCTGCGCCGCCGCCTGGATGGCGTGGATGCCCAGCTCGGGGGAGAAGGCGGCGTGGGCGGCTCGACCGGTGAACTCCGCTTTGAACGCCAAGATGGATGGCGCTTGATAGGCGGCACTGCCCACGGGGCCGGTCAGGTCTAAGATGTACGCCTCTTTGGACTGGAGGCTGGGGAAATCGAAGTGCTGGATGCCGGCGCAATAGGGTTCCTCAGCCACGTCGAAGAGCAGTTCGATGGGACGATGCGCCGCCCCCGACTCCTGCACCGACCGCACTGCCTCCAGGATAGCCGCCACGCCGGACAGGTCGTCGGCGCCCAGCACGGTGGAGCCGTCGGAGGTGATGGTGCCATCTGGATGGAGGATGGGGCGCTTGCCCACCGCCGGGTCTACCGAATCCATGTGGGCGGAGAGGAGGATGGGCGGCAGGTCTAACTGGCCGGGGAGATAACCATAGAGGTTGCCGGCGTTGCCGTGGATGATTGCGCCGGTGCCGTCTTCGCGCCACTGGATGCCCAGCTCGTCCAGCTGGGTTTTGATATAGGTACTCACCGCCGCTTCCTGGCGGGAGGGGTTGTCAATGGAGACCAGCGCCAGGAACAGGCGGGTCAGTCGGTCAGTGTGGATCATCAGGACACCTTCTTTTTTCGGAATAACCTACATAGATACAGGTATTTCAAGGATACCGGACGCCCGGTGGAAAGTCAAGGGGGCTGGTGTGACGAAAACGAAATGGCCAGTGATAGATTTTTTCTATATCTTTTTTTCGGAAAAGGGATTGACAGATGGGGGTTGTGTGACTACAATAAAACCTATCAAACAGCTAGGTTTCCTAGGCAAATAAAAGTCAACGTAAAACCATCACCATGAGTCACAATATAAGGAAAGAGGTTACTACCATGAAAATCTACGAAGCAATTACTGATCTGATCGGCTCCACCCCCCTGGTCAAACTGAAGAACTACTCCGCCAACCGCAACCTGGAAGCCACCGTGGTAGCCAAGGTCGAATTTTTCAACCCCGCCGGCAGCGTCAAGGATCGTATCGCCAAGGCCATGCTGGAGGACGCAGAATCTAAGGGTCTGCTGAAGCCTGACTCCGTCATCATCGAACCCACCAGCGGCAACACCGGCATCGGCCTGGCCTCCGTGGCCGCCTCGAAAGGCTACAAGGTCATCCTGACCATGCCGGAGACCATGAGCGTAGAACGCCGGAACCTGCTCAAAGCCTACGGCGCACAGCTGGTGCTGACCGACGGCGCTAAGGGCATGAAGGGCGCCATCGCCAAGGCACAGGAGTTGGCTGCTGAGACTCCCAACAGCTTCATCCCCGGCCAGTTCACCAACCCGGCCAACCCCGCCATCCATCGCGCCACCACCGGTCCTGAAATCTGGAAGGACACCGACGGCAAGGTTGACATCTTCGTAGCAGGCGTGGGCACCGGCGGCACCCTGACCGGCGTGGGCGAATACCTGAAATCCCAGAACCCCAACGTAAAAGTGGTCGCCGTGGAACCCGCCACCTCCCCCGTCCTGTCCAAGGGCACCCCTGGCCCCCACAAGATCCAGGGCATCGGCGCAGGCTTCGTGCCGGACACCCTGAACACCGACATCTATGACGAGATCCTGCCCGTCGCCAACGAAGACGCCTTCGCCACCGGCAAGGCACTGGCACACGAGGACGGCATCCTGGTGGGCATCTCCTCCGGCGCCGCGGTCTTTGCCGCTACCGAACTGGCAAAGCGTCCTGAGAACAAGGGCAAGGTCATCGTGGCTCTGCTGCCCGACACTGGCGAACGTTATCTGTCCACCCCCATGTTCTCCGAATGAAGTCAGCAAAATGCAAGCATTTTGCTGAGGTTGCAGCCGGGTGCATGCACTCGCTTTGCTCGCACACTTACCCGTCTGAGCAGTATTTTTTCCGACGTACATGCCGCCGGAAAAAATAGATTTCAAATTATTCCGGCATCCTGCCGGAACTCTGCGAGGCTTTTTACAACACATTCTACAGACAGCCATAGTGTAACGACAAAAACGGCGTGACCCTCCCGGTCACGCCGTTTGTCTTGCGCAGATAACCACATCATTTTTTCCAGTGCTTCAGGTTGGGCAGCATGGCCTCCATATGGGCGCGCACCTGCTCTGCCGGCCACTGCTCCGTCGCCATGTGCTCCACGCAGAAGTCGATGAGCTGCTGTTGGCTGGTGTAGTGAAAGACCCCGTCGGCGTAGCACCACTTGCAATAGTCCTCGTTAAAGGAGCCGTCCGGCTCCCTGCTGGTGGTGGCATCCTCCAGCGGCATCCCGCAGCACTGGCAGATGAGCTTCCGAGGCGCGCCCAGCAGGGTGTTGATGGACACGTCAAAGAACTGCGACAGTCGTTTCAGCGTCTCCACGTTGGGGGTGGTCTCCCCGTTCTCCCAGCGGGACACCGCCTGGCGCGTCACAAACATCTGTTCTGCCAATTCATCCTGGGACAGTCCTCGCTCCGTTCGCAAGCGGCTCAAAATATCCTTTGTCTCCACACAGAACACCTCCTTGCTGCCACTGTACCACACAATCCCATCGCAGGCAAGCAACTGGCTGTTGCGGGCGGTTTTCGCCATTTCTTAATTTGTCGCCCGGCGCGATCTTTGCTATAATCAATGTATTCCATTAGAACGTTGTCTGTTAGGAGGGCGTCATGTATACCATCTATCTAATCTTCCTGCTCTGCTGCGCCGTCCCCTTCCTCTTTGTGATGCTGCGGGACCCACGGACGCTGTGGAGCGGGGTCTGGTTTGTGTTCCTGCTGGGCGGGCTGGCGGGCGGGCTGCTGCTGGTCAGCTATCAGTTTTTGGACTGGCTGTCCGCTTATCCTGCCCTGCGGAATGTACTGGTCTTTCTCGCCGTCGCAGCCATCCTGGCGGTGCTGGCGTTCCCGGCGGCACTTATCTTGACCTTCTTTGTGGAGGGTATCAAGGTGCTGAAACACGAGGGGCTGCGGCCGGCGAACCTGCTCTCCCTCCTGTTCGCCGTCTGCCTTTGCGTCTACTTGATCGTCTGGCCCATGATGGCGAAGTTCGCTCTGGGCAGCATCAGCACCTTGCTGTACCTGTTCATCGGCTTCGCCGTCTCTTATCTGCTCTTCCTCATGGCCATGTACGCCCTATCCGCCCTGCTGAACCTAGTACACCTGCGGAAGCGGCGGAAGCTGGACTACATCGTGGTGCTGGGGTGCGGTCTGAACGGCTCCCAGGTGACCCCGCTGCTGGCGGGGCGCATCGACCGGGGCATTCGGCTGTTACGGTACAACCCCAACGCCAAGCTCATCCTCTCCGGCGGCCAAGGGCCTGGTGAAGATGTACCGGAAGGGGTGGCTATGGCCGCTTACGCCAAGGAGCATGGAGTGGAGCCGGAGCAGATCATCACGGAAGAAAACTCCACCGATACCCGTGAAAATCTTCTCTGTTCCCGCTCTCTGATGACGGTCGAGCGTCCAAAAATCGCCATCGTCACCACCTCCTATCACGTCTTCCGCTCCCTCCTCCTGGCGCGGCAGTGCCACATCCGCTGCGTGGGGTTCGGGGCGAAGACCAAGTGGTATTTCACCCTCAACGCCCTCATCCGGGAGTTCGTGGGCTACCTGAGCCTGTCCTGGAAGCGCCACGCCTGGGTGGTCGGCGGGGTGGCCGGGCTGCTGATCGTGACGGAAATCTTGTTCTTGGCATTCAAATAAAGGAACGCGCAACGCCCCATCGGAGACCCGATGGGGCGTTTTTTTACGTGGATATGCTCATTTCAGCGCCGCCAAAAAGGCGTCAAAGGTCGCCTCCGGCACCTGCACGCAGGCGTCGGGCAGGCCGGTGAAG